>JAKASN010000428.1 GCA_021819025.1 Actinomycetes bacterium
ATAACTTTTACCAGCAGCACCGGCGTGGCAACCAAAGCTGCCAACCCGATTAGGACAAGTGCCAAAATCGGGACCACCACAAATAGGTCAAGCCCCTGGCTGGTACGCAGCGAAGTCGCGACGCCCAAGATGGCAAGGATAGCCAGACCCACCCCGCTGAGAAGATTGATGGCAAGTACCGTCCATGACGAAAAGATGGGGTCAGCACCAAAGCCGCGAAATTCTCGATACGCATAAACCGAGGAAAAAGCAGCTCCACCAGGCACGGAATTGTTGATGGTGGTACTGGCCAGTGAGACGAACACCGCCTTGGCCAAGGGTGGACGCTGCAAGCCCACCCGCAGCAAGTACCAGTTAAAGTAGCCAAAGGTAAGAACCGAAAGCGACTCGGCAATCACTGCGACGGCGACAATGTCGAGATCTGAGTTCTCCAGTAGTGAGAGCGATCCTGAGAGCTCGGCTCGTTGCCCATTGAGCGCATAGGCTCCCGCGACGGCGACGCCGACTACAAAAACTACCCCTGCAATACGCCGCAAACGCGTATTGCGATACCAGGGTCGTCGATTTGGATTCTCGTCACTCAACACAATCCCTGGAACTAACAAACGCCACTGGTGATCATCGTACCCTGTCGATATACTCAGATTGTTTCGTCGCTCCAATCTGTCGTAAAGACGGCGGTCACCTCGGGTAGATTCAATCTAAATTGGAACGGAGACAAAGACGGAGCAAAGTGGAACGCAACAGGGTGACGATAGTGGGGGCCGGATTAGCCGGGCTGAGCGCGGCAAGCTACCTTAAGCGCAACGGATTCTCGGTTACCATTTGCGAGGCCAGCGAGCGCATCGGTGGACTAGTCGCCACGGATCATCTCGATGGCTTCTTCCTCGACCGAGGTTTCCAGCTAGTGCTGGACTCTTATCCAGAGTTTAGGCACCTCCTTGACCCCTCACGACTTGCGCTCAGACGATTCGACAAGGGCGTCGACTTTGTCGATGGCGATATGAATCATCATCCCATCTACGACCCGCGAGAGCACTTCAATTTCCAAGCCACGGTAAGAATGCTCCGCGAATTTCAGCTCCGCGACCTCATTGCAGCGGCGCGAATTGCAAGCAAAGCCGCCGGTTCCGATCCCAAGGTCCTCTTTGAAGCGCGAGCAGAAACTTCGCGTGACTACTTGCGTCGTCTGGGGTTTTCGCACCAGGCCACAGAGGGCTTTCTTCGCCCTTTCTTTCGGGGAGTCTTTCTGGAGAGCAACCTCGATACCTCGGCGAGAATGCTCACTTTTGTAACCCAAAACTTAATACGCGGCCATGCATGCGTTCCTGAGACCGGGATGGCGGAGATTCCGGCACAGCTCGCAGAAACAATTCCCGTAGAATCCATCCTTCTCGATACTGCGGTAACCGCTTTTTCCGATAACGCCGTTGAAACTTCTCAAGGCACATCGATCGGACACGACTACTTGATCATCGCCACCAAAGCTGACGAACTCTGCACACTGAGTGGGGACACCAGCAAGAACTTCGGATATCGGCAAGTATCCAACCACTACTTCGCGACAGAAGTCGACTTCATGCCAGCAGCGACAGTAATGATTCCCTCATTTGCGCCCACCGAGATCCTCACCGTCGCGGTGATGGACGCGGTTTCGCCATTTTACGCGCCCAAGCGAACTCATCTGATATCTGTCTCCACCCTGGAGATCGACAAGGATGCCAGTGAGCACGCCCCCACGGTCGCGACGATGCTCGGGCTCAAAAAAGGTGACCTCACCCCGCTGAAAACTTACCGGATCACTCGCGCGTTACCCAAGGTGTTCGGATCTGGACACCATGGCGAACCCTATTTCATGGCACTCTCCGCGCGCGTCTTTGTCGCGGGTGACTTCATGGAAAACCCCTCAATTGACGGCGCCATCGCTTCAGGTCGCAAAGCTGCCGAGGCGGTAATGTTTGCCGCGGCCCGTTTCGGAGCCTAGTCGCGTCATCGGCAACCGCAATTAACCGAGATCGATTCGGTGAAAGGTCACCGCTTCTACCTAGACTGAATCTTCAAGGCCCATCCTTTTGGGCGCATGGGCAAACCGCGGGTATGGGGGAAGCGTGCTATTGGAGCGTCGGGCGGCGAATCGGTCGAAACCGGAGCTCCCCCTCGGGAGCCGAATCCCTGGCAGCATCGATACCTCAATTGTTTCGGTGGCTGGCAAGCATGTCATGTGGATTACCTCGACACCCGCCCCAAACAAAGGGGCACTTACCGAGCGTGACGGCCCCAAGATCGCCGAGGCGGTAAAAAAAGCCGTCAAGATGGAGATCCCAATCGTCCTCGTCATCTCCACCTCTGGAGCGTCGATACACGACGGTGTTGCCGCGCTTCACGGATGGGGCCTCGCGGCTAGCGCTATCGCGGCCGCTTCAGGGATAGTTCCCGTCATTGCAGGCCTCTTCGGACCGGCAGTGTCAGGTCCGGCGTTGCTGCTCGGCTTGGCTGACGTTGTCATTACCACTCCGGATTCATTTGCCTTCGTCTCGGGTCCAGAGATGATTCGTGACTACACCGGCATCGCGCTCAACGCCACCGACTTGGGCGGCTCTTATAGTCTCGCTGCTAAAGCGGGCGTGAGCTACCTCGAGGCAGAGAACTTAGAAGAGATGCACGAACAGATTGCGGAGATCATAGACATCTTGCCGCGCTCCACCAATGAGCTGCCACCTTTCATGCCAAGCTCAGATCCAATTTCACGGCGCTGCCCAGAGCTGTCAACTGTTATCCCAGACTCAGCTACCGGATCATACGATGTGAGAGAGATCATCACCGAAATCGTCGACGATGGCTACTTCTTGGAGCTTCGATCAAGCTGGGCTCCCCAGTTGGTCATCGGAATGGCTCGAATAGGTGGGAATGCGGTAGGTATTCTCGCCAATCAACCCCGCGTCTTGGCCGGCACGCTGGATATTCCTGCCGCGCAAAAGGGGGCGCGCTTCGTGCGCTTTTGCGATGCTTTCAATTTGCCACTCATCTCTCTTGAGGATACTCCG
>JAKASN010000429.1 GCA_021819025.1 Actinomycetes bacterium
TTGGGCCAAAAACAACGAGTTTTACCTCATTCCCAATGGACTCGAGGCCGACCAGTTCGCTGGGGGCGTCATTCGTGGTGCGGAAAAGCTCAGCCTTCAACTCGGAGAGGACCCGGGTTTCTGGCTTACCGCCAAGCGACTTGGGCGCAACAAAAAACTCGATTTGGATGTGGTGCTCTTAGCGCTCCACGGCGGACCAGGTGAAGATGGGACTATCCAGTCGATCTTGGATGTCGCGGGAATCCGCTACACCGGCCCCAACGCGCGCGGCGCCGCACTCGGGATGGACAAGCTGGCTTTCTACGGGGCATGCGTTTCGAGCGGCCTCCCCGCCCTACCTCGGGTGCTACTGCGTAGCGATCTCAGCGATGCGGGCATGCCCGGGCCCTACATTGTCAAACCGCGTTATGGCGGCTCATCTATTGGAATCGATGTGGTGCAAGACTTGACCACCGCCAAGGCGCGCTTGAACTCCAACGTGCACTTCAAGAGTGGCGCGGTTTTGGAACCCTACCGGCCCGACCTCTTTGACATACAAATCGCACTGCGCACCTACCCGAAGTTGGAACTCTCCGCCATCGAAAAGCCCCTGCGCACCAGATCGGGCAATGAGATCCTCTCCTACAAGGACAAGTACGTCGCTGGCGCGGGAATGGCAGACGCGCCCCGCGAGCTTCCCGCCCAAATCCCTGACGAACTCGCCAAATCTGTCCACGACGCGGCAAAGGTGCTCGCAGCCACGGTTCCCTTGCGCGGGGTGAGCCGAATCGACTTTCTCTCTGATGGCCAAAGCGAGCTTTACGTCAATGAAGTCAACACCATCCCGGGAAGCCTCTCCAAGTACCTCTTCATTGCACCGGCGCTGAGCTTTGAGACGCTCCTTGGCGACTTGATCGGCGAAGCGATGGCCACCAACACCTTCACCCCCACAACCCAGGGCGCCGATGGATCGGCGTTGAGTTCTGCGGGCAGCATTGCCGCCAAACTCGCCTAGGAAGGTTCGCGCCACGACGCGCGAGGGCGTCGCCGCAGCACTACTCCAGGGTCACCAGCGACCATGAGCGCGGTCTTCAATGTCGCCAAAGCGTCTCCGGGCCGAACCCAGGGCGATTCCCCCATGGCACCGCGGTCATGGCGACGCACGCCCAGCGACTGCTCACGGACAGCTAACCAGCCCCGGGGGGTCTTTTGGGGTTCGCCTCAAGCCGCCGAAGGTTGGCCGCTCTAGAGCTGACCTTACCGCCAATGCTCCCCCGAGAGGGCACCTGCGGCGCCCTGGCCTTGCTCAAGCGTAGTGATCAGGGAGGTCGTTCTCGTAGAGCACGACGTCTCCTGCAACGAGCTGGGCCTTAACCCACTTCACGGCGTCGTCGCGGGTGCGGAACGCCAAAAAGCGCGCTCCGAAGGTCGAATGCGTGGAATTAGAGAGCAGCCCCCGCTCGAGAGCCTTGCGGTTGGTAGCGCCGACCACGCAGGCGTCGGTGGCGACCTTGGCTATCGCGGCTCCAAGATCTCGATTCTCGTCGTACTGGCGATCTCCGAGTTCCACCATTCCGGGCGTCACCACGACCTTGCGTCCCCCTGGCGAGGCTAGTGCCACGAGCTCCTCTAGGGCGAGGCGAGCACCCGCTGGGTTGGAATTGTAAGTATCGTCGATGACGATCACACCGGCATCGCTGCGCGCCACGCCCATGCGATTGGGCGGCGAAGCCAGGTCTCTGATCGATGAACCTATCACCTCTTCAGGCACGCCTAGCTCCAGCGCGATGGCTACGGCCACCGCGAGGTTGGAGGGCGCGACATGGGTCTCAGTCATGCCGAGGCGTCGCTGCTGGTAGTAGACCACTGCCGCCCCGTGGTCGTCGTGTAGCACGCACACTTGCTGAGAAAAGTCACTTCCCGAGACTCGCCAAACTTTGAGACCGTCGCGCTCTAGTTCACCCGCGAGCACTGCGAGGCGGTAGTCGTCAGCGTTGAGGACTACGCAGGAAGCGCCTTTGGTAATCTCCGATTTCGCGGCGAGAATCGCCTCTTCGCTCCCGAAACGCTCAAGGTGCACCGGGCCAATCGCGGTGATCGCGGAAATCTCGGGGTGGATCCAGCTCACCAGAGAAGCGATCTCCCCTTTGGAGTAGGTACCCATCTCGGCGATAAAGACTTCGGTGCCAGGCACCATATTTTCATTAATCGTTCGAGCCAAACCCGCGCGATTGTTGAAACTCGCCGGAGAGGCCAGAGTGGAAAAACTGTGCGCACAGATCTGGGCCAAGTAGTTCTTGGTGGATGTCTTGCCGTAGGAGCCCGTTATCGCCACCCGTCGCGGGTTTATCGCGTCGAGTTTCTTCTCTGCGAGCGCCACGAAAGTGTCGAGCCTGCGCGCCTCGAGTGGCTCAGTGATACGCACCGCTAAGTCGACGATGAGCGGGGTGGCAAGAATGTACACCGCGGCTAGCGATGCTGCCAATCCCAGCAGAATCGAGAGCGCTCCGGCCACCGCGGCAATAGCCAAGGTGGCGCCGTAAAGAACCTTGACGCGGCGCGTCCAGTGCAACTTGGAGGTTCTTCCTCGGTAGCAAAGTCCAACCGGCGAGACCAAAGCGAGCAAAGCCGTAACCGCCAGCGCGGGTATCACAATCGCGGCCACCTTAGTTCTCGAGATCGCCGCCACCACCGCTATTACCATCACAATGGCGATAGTGAGATTGGTATTGGACTCGCGACTCAAGTACCATCGCTGGGCAAAGCGGAGCACGTAGTTAGGCAAATAATGCTCGCGCTGTGCCACTCGCAGCCATTTGATCGCCACCACCGCTACCACAACAAATCCAAGCGCGGCATAGGGAATCGAAGTCGTTACATTGCTCAAGCGAGATTCCTTATCGTTTCGGGGCTATTGGTCACTCTTTGGGCTCCCGCTTTGAAGGGCGAGGCGCCCCACCGCAGAGCTGATCGAGGTGGCCAACAAAGCAGGGGAGAGGATCGGCTGGAAATGATCGGCGCCTTCGATTACCTCAAGCGTCCCCGACTTCACG
>JAKASN010000430.1 GCA_021819025.1 Actinomycetes bacterium
GGAAGGTTTCTGGAGCGGCAGCGCGCTCTCGGGAATCTTCTCACAAATGTCGTCGATGCCGATGCCAACGCTCTTGGCAAACCCCATCGCCTTTATGGCCAAAGCCACCGCCGCGGACCCGGCACTTTGGAACCTTATCTTCGTGGGCGTCATGGCGATGATCGGGGTGGGAATTCTCACTTCGAAGCAGTCTCGGGGCTTTTTCTACGCCTCGCTAGCGTTTGCATTTGTGACTTGGTGGCTCTCGATGGGGTTTGGATTTCTCGGTGCAACCGGTACCGACCCCAACTCCTCGCTTCCCCTCATTCTCATTACCGTAGCCCTCGTCCTGGTGAGCATGCGCGCTCCGGCGGAGCGGACGGTTCCTAGCTACCCTGGCGAGCCTCGCGCCCTCGGGGCGGCGATGGCAGTGATTGCGTTGTTCGTGGCGATGGTGCCCATGTTGATCTCGCTCCCTGCTGCGGCAAGTGACGCCTCTATCTACGCTGCGGTTTCCGACGGCGGGGGGCTAACCGACCTCGGTGGCCGGGCGGCCCCAAACTTTTCCTTGTTGGATCAGTATGGAAACAAGGTGTCTCTTGCCACCTTTAGACACAAGGCGGTGGTGCTGACCTTCCTTGATCCGGTGTGTTATGACGTCTGTCCAATAATGGCCTCTGAGATCACCACGGGGGTGGCTCATCTCGGCACTTCGGCGTCCAAAGTGGCGATGGTTGCCATTGACATCAACCCTTCCTTTACCAGCCTGGCGGCGATCCGCCAATTCGACGCCGAGCACGCTCTCAACGGCATTAAAAATTGGTACTACCTCACCGGTAGCCTTCACCAGCTCGACAAGGTCTGGAAGGACTATCTCGTTTCACCCTCAACTGGGCCGATCGGGATGCTCTCGCACCCCCAGGTGGTGTACTTCATCAGTCCCCGAGGCGCGGAGGTGGCCCTCACCGGTGACAGCGGTGCGCCTCAGAGCTCGCTCGTGGCGTCCTATTCCAGCCTGATTACCTCTACCACCAAGATCACCTTGGCGTCCTGAGGTGGCGAGGGCATCGGCATCTTTGGCTCGCGCAAGAGCGCGCTTTGGGGGAGCAGTTCACACCCTGGCGTTGGCCGCAGTGGGGGCGATGCTGCTTGCTGGCTGTGGCGGCGCTAGCGCCAATACTACGACTACGACCACTCCCTCAGAGGCCACCTTTGGGAGTTATCCCTATTGGAATACTTTTGCTGGGCCTGACGGCTATTGGAGCGTGGTCTATCTCGACCCCTACTGGGCTAATTTCACCAGCTCCGATGGTGGCGCACACTGGCAGCTAAAGACCCCGACCAATATCTCCCCGCGAAGGGGAATCGCGGTCGCCGAATCTCTCGATGCCACCAAAGCCGTGGGCTTCTTCGCCTATCAGGGCCAGCAAAATTCCGTGGTATTTACCTTCAACAACTCTGGAGCGAACTCGTTTTTCGTCGGCGGTCCCCTCGTTGACGCGCGGCAGAGCCTTGCCTTTTCCGCGCAACAGCTCTTTGCGCTTCGCCAAGTTCATGCCGCGCTTCAGATTGTCGCCGTCAACCCGGCTTCTTCTAGCTTTGAGCTGCGCTACTCACAGTCTTTACCGCTTACCTCGGGGCCAAGCGCGATCGGTTTCAACAGCAACAATCCTCAAGACGGAGTGGCGATACTGAGCGCCACAAGCGCCTCGGGATCGGTTGCCAACGTCGTTACTACCACCGATTCCGGTGCGACCTGGAACAAGCTCGATGTGCGGGCGCCCAGCGGGAGCGGAGATCTTTACGACGCCTATATTCCCCAGAGCTTTGGCTCCAACAGTTACGAATTCCTTCTGGTGGATCGAGTTGCCAAGAGCTACGAGACCGTAGTCGAGACGCCTGGAGGAACCTCAGCGCCCCAGGCGAGCTCCGCGGTGCCGGTCATCGGCAGCGACCCTAATGGCGACGTCGTCCTCGTTGACAACGTGCTTGGTGTAACCCCCACCTTGAGCATCTACTCGGCTCGCTCCAACTCCTGGTCGCCTCCGGTAGCCATGGGGGGATTCCAGGGAGCCATCGAGTCGATCGCCTTCTCCAATCCCGACAGCGGCATGGCAATATCGAACTTCGCTGACAACCTAAGGGCCTTCTCAACTTCAGATGGTGGTAAGACCTGGATTGCACGCGGGGCGCTCCTCAGCGCCACCAACGGGTAAAACTTTCTCAGCTTCTTGGGTACGCTTCGGCGCGCCTGCGATTCAGGGAGCTGCTCTCTCGCGCCAAAACAGCAGTTGGCGCCGCGCGAAGTGCGCCCCTCCTCGACTGGGTGGGCGGTGGCCGAAGTTCTCGCGCCTGCGAAACCGTAGCGGGAATTTAATTTTCCAGGACCAAGTTGGTATATATGTCGCGATATATCGCTAAGATAAATTTCAACTAGCGAAGACGACACAAAGAAAGGAATTATTATGAATCGATTTGAAGAAAGTAGTCACGGTTCCGGTTGCGGTTGTGGCGGAGGCGGAGGCGGTGGCGGTGGCTGCGGTCACGGTGGAGGACCACAAGGTCGCCACGGACACGGAATGCGCGGAGGTCCTCGCGGTGGCTTCGGGCCTGGGTTTGGTGAGCATGGCTTCGGACCAGGTTCCGGTCCACGCTTTGGTCGAGGGCCAAAGGCTGGTCGAGGCGACGTAAAGCTTGCCATCTTGACGCTTCTCACCGAAGAACCTCGTCATGGGTATCAGATAATTCAAGAGCTCGCCTCGCGGAGCAACGGAATGTGGCAGCCCAGCCCTGGCTCGGTATATCCCACCCTTCAAGCCCTAGAGGACGAAGGATTGGTGACTGCCGCAGTTGTTGAAGGTAAGAAAGTTTACTCGATTACCGAAACTGGACGGGGATTTGTGACGGCGAACGCTCGTCTTACCCCACCTTGGGAAGAGATCGCCGGTGACCCCAAGAGCGCATTTTTCGATCTGCGACGCGAGATTGCCCAACTTGGCGCTGCTGTGATGCAGGTTGGACAAGCTGGTAGTGAAGACCAGTTGCGGCGC
>JAKASN010000431.1 GCA_021819025.1 Actinomycetes bacterium
ATTTGCCTGCGACGCTGGAGTGATTCGAAACTTGGGGCGCTCGGGTGCCAAGGCGGGTCCCAACGCGATACGAGGGCAACTCGGCGGACTTGCTCTGCATAGTGACGTAGCTCTCTATGACGCCGGCGACATCGCCTGCGAAGGCGACAAACTCGAAGAAGCCCAAGCAGAGCTAGGCGAACTAGTAGGAGAGGTACTGGCCGGCGGTCATCTCCCCATCGTTGTCGGCGGGGGCCACGAGGTTGCTTTTGGAACCTTTAGCGGACTCTGGCGGTTTTTAGGACAGAGCGAGCATAGAAGCGACCGACTCGCGATCATCAATTTGGACGCTCATTTCGACCTTCGTGCCAGTCCGCTTCCTAGCTCGGGAACACCCTTTGCCCAGATCGCCAAAGTGCTGGGCCAAGCTGGAAAGAGCTTCAACTACTATTGCCTGGGCGTGTCGCGCTCTTCAAACACCAGAGCGCTCTTTCGCATCGCAGACGAACTAGCAGTCCACTACGCCTATGACTATGAGCTACAAGAGACTCCCCATCGTCTTATCGACGAGATTATAACGAGTCACGACTCTATCTATCTCAGCATCGACCTTGACGTTCTACCAGCATCGACAATGCCCGCTGTCTCCGCCCCGGCCGCCTTTGGGGTTCCCCTTAAGGTTGTCGAAGAAATCTCTACGCTGTTATTGGCGTCAGAAAAGATCGTCGCGATCGACATCGCTGAATACTCGCCGCCCTTTGACATCGACTTGCGCGGAGCTCGGGTCGCAGCCAGGCTTATCCACAGCCTTTTGGATTAACCAGACTGGTCTCCCCGTTGGGCTTAGGAAGATTTCGACAGCTTGGCGACCTGTGCCGCGACGTCACAAAAGATCTCGGCAATTTCAGGCTGGAATAGGACAAACCGTACCAGGGATGGATTTTCGTTCACCGCCATGGACCGACGAACTCCTACAATCGCGGCACGCGCGGCCAGTTGGAGAGGCCAACCGTACACGCCAGCCCCAATCAAAGGAAACGCCACGCCGGTAGCCCCAAGTTGACCAGCCAAACTCATTGCCGCTAGGTAACATGACTCAAGCAGCGGGAGCTGATCGACACTTTCGAAGATCGGACCCACGGTGTGAATGATCCATCGGCAATGCAGCGATCCACCGGTTGTCGCCACTGCATCGCCTACCGGGAGCCCATGGGGATATGACGTTTTGCGTATTGCGCGGCATTGAGCGAGCACGGCCGGTCCCCCAGCCGCATGAATCGCCCCATCCACTCCCGAGCCTCCCATGAGGGTGGCATTCGCGGCATTCACGATGGCATCGACGGACTCATTGGTAATGTCGCCCACCACGACATGTGCGCCGGGGAATATCACAGCAATAGCTCCTCGCTCTGAACTCTGACCCAGCCTGGATCGCACGCGGATATGGCCCCGACAGAGTTAGAAGTAGCGCAAAGGCCTTCTCCAACTCCCTCACCGATTGCCATTTTACTTGAATAACTCCGCTGAACATCAGATCTCGCTGGCACCTTGCGACGACTGCTGCTCTGCGAATTACCCTTCTGCCACTAAGGCTCGGTAACACCTTGAGCTGACACGTACCCCCAAGAAAGTTAAACCTCACATCACCATTGCATGCGCTACCGCGAAATCTTACCCCTTCAACCAAATGCCGAAAGGTCGCCCACTTTTACGAGGCACAGTGAAGACCTTTCCACGCGCGAAGCCACCATGGATACCATTGCCATCGGCGTGGAACCGACCGCTCGCCAAGTCAGCCCCTGATCTTGGACGAGAAACCTCACAATAGCGCCGTCGACTTTAAAAGTCTCTTCACCGGAGCCCTCGCACTTTGGCCCTAAACCATGTGAGGAGAAATCCCCACCCGCTACTGGGGCGTAAGGGGCACTTGAAGTTGCAAGCCGTACCGTCTCGATCTCCAGGAAGGATCCCGTGCCATAGTCGATGTCCTTATAGAGCAGCTTTATGCTGGTCAATTTCGACTTCCCATCCCAGCCGTATCCGGATACAATGCGACGCGCCTCGAAACTCGCCTGTAATCCGTAGCAGGGAAAATCTTGTGAAGCCACCGCAGCGCCAATGGCTGCGATCTCCATGGAGCGATCGCGTTGTCCCGCAACGGCGGCCAAGAGGTTGACGACCTCCAGGCGCCAGCGCCCGCCGCGTAATGAACCTCCAAGGGAAACACTCCAAAGGAGCGCGGGGAGGAGTAAAAATCCCAACCCGGCCCAGAGAAGTCCCTGGGTCAAACCCAATAGCGCCCCCAGCAGAGCCGAAGCGAGATATATCATCGGTCGAAACCGGACGGTAGGTATTCTCCGCAAGGCGATGATGATTCGACCAACGGCATTGTGGCGACCTAGTCGACGGAAAGAGACGACATCTTCTCGCATCGTTACAAAAACTCTCCGAACCTCTCCCCCGGAGCACCAATCCTCGTGCCACCGTGGCGCTCAGGAGCAACCTGGGTGCAAAAAGAACCTGCTGGTTATTGCGGCCCAGAAGTAGACCTAAGCATACTTCAAGGACAAATCATACTCCCATAGCAGGGGTTTTCTCGGTCACCAACGCCATGCGCTCAAGCGCTGGCACCCAATGCATCACAGCCCAGCATCGACACTTTTGGCCGAAATGGCCGCCATCGCGGCCAAAACACCGACTCCCCGCTTGGTGGCGCGGGCTACCAACAAGGGAGAGGGCCCTTAGGGCCTGGTGGGTTCGCCTACGCTGGTTACGATGGTTTCAAGGTCACCTTTGGCGCGAACGATCAATTCCTCTTCGAGGACCGGACAGCCCGAGGAGTCGACAACGTAAAAAGTGTCCACCACATCGTCGCCAAGGGTGAGCACTTTGGCATGGACGATATTGAGGCCGTTGCGTGCCAAGGCGTCGGTTAAGCCATGAAGCAGCCCGACGGAGTCAGGACCGCAGACCTCAAAGACCATAGCGCGCTCTGACGCCTCGCGATGAATTGTCACGCGCGGCTCTATTTTGGCTGATTCAGCTACCTT
>JAKASN010000002.1 GCA_021819025.1 Actinomycetes bacterium
GCACACCGAGAATCAAGAGAAAAAATATCTTCTTCATAACCACCTCACTTTAATTACCAGCAACCAAATCGAAAGTCTCGCGACATAACGCCAATACTACGCGCCTTCAAATCCTAGAACCACTTCGAGATCACCAGGCTCGGTATCCATGCCACCCCTGGTGGGACCAGAAGGCATCAATGCGGCGATCACCGACGCGGCCACCGCAATCGCGGCTGAAACCACCATGGCGCGACCAAAGCCAAACGATGTCGATTGCAACATCGCGAAGTGACGCGACACATGTCCCGCTCCGGCAATGACAGAAAAGTCGTTAGTCGAAACCGCCACCGCGAGAGAAGAAAGGCCGGCGAGACCAACGGCACCCCCGACCTGGCGCGAGGTGTTAAGCAGTCCCGATGCCAGTCCCGCCATGTGCCTGTCAACCCCCGCAGTAGCAGAGATAGCAAGCGGAGTGAAGCTGAGACCCATGCCAAGGGTGATGAGAACGCTAGGCAAAAAGAGGGTGTGCCAATAACTGGCTCCCGGAGTAATTCCCCCGAGCATCAAGAGTCCCGCTGCGGTAATCAGCGGTCCTACCACGATCAAGGGTCGCACCCCAACTCTGGTTACGATCCTCGATGAAATCTGGGCCCCGACGATGATCGCCAGGGTCTGGGGCACGAATGCCAATCCGGCACGCAGGGGTGAGTAGCCCAGCACTTCTTGCATGTAGAGGCTGAGGAAGTACCAGCTAGCAAAGATCGACGCTCCTAGCATGAACATCGCCCCATTTGCGACCGAGAGGGCACGGAGTCGAAAAAGCCCGAGAGGGACAATGGGGTCGACAGCGACGCGAGCCTCGTAGTACAAGAATCCCACCACAAGTAGCGCGGCGCTGAAGAAAGATAACAGCGTCTCGGTGGCGCCCCAGCCGAGATTTCCGCCCTGGACCAGTCCAAATACCAGGGCGGTGAGGCCAAGGGTCACTAGAAGCGATCCCACGATGTCCAACTTGGTGGAGCGCTTCTGTGCGCGAAGTTCAGTGAGAAAGAGCCTCGCAAGCAGGATCTCGCCGATGCCGATGGGAACGTTGATGAGAAAAGTCCAGCGCCAGCTCAAGTAGCTGGTAAGGATTCCTCCGAAGAGCGCTCCTGCGGCACCACCCGCTCCAGCCACTGCACTCCATGCGCCAAGGGCTCGAGCGCGCTCCTTGCCCTCGGAAAAGGTGGTGGTAATAATGGTGAGCGTCGAGGGCGATAACACCGCGGCGCCGACGCCTTGGAGAACGCGTGCCACAATAATCTCCCACTGCTGATTCGCCATGGCTCCCATCAGCGACGCGCCACCGAAGATGAACAAGCCGATCAGAAAGACCTTGCGGCGCCCAAAGATGTCTCCGAGGCGCCCTCCGAGGAGCAAGAGGCCAGCGAAACTCAAGGTATAGGCGTTGAGTATCCACTGCAAGTCGAGCGAGGAAAACCCCAACGAAACTCGGATAGAGGGAAGTGCGACATTTACAATAGAGAGATCCAGCACCACCATGAATTGCGCCACACAGGCAATGATTAGGATAAGTGTCTTGCTTCGGCTTATTTTCTCAAGCTCAGTCGTGGCGTGATCGGTCATAGATCCTCATTCAATCCAAATGTGCATGCTTCGCGAAATAGGCAAAAACATGCGTCCTGTTGTATAAAAATTAGTTGTATACACAATCAACGCCCAGCCTCGTGAATGGATTCCACATTCGCGGTAAAAAGTTCCTCTAACTCTGAGCGCCAAAACCTGCCAACTCAGAATCCACCCATACCGATGCCGACTCTTCGTGTAGCTTCTTGTTGAGAAGACCGAACGCACTTGCCCTCGGACTTCGTCGCGCTAAGGAGGAATAGGTCCAGCAAATGGCAGCGTCGATCAACAGCACCAACTTCGACCGTGACACCGCGTGCACCGAAACCGAACCCGACCGCTACCTTGGCACCATCAGCGAAGGCTGGTCCACGGGCCGGGGACCCAACGGTGGCTATATTGGCGCTTGCATACTTAGAGCGCTAACACAAAGAGTCGACGACGCTTCGCGCAGAGTGCGCTCGCTCACCGTCCATTACCTGGCGCCTCCGAAAACTTCCCATTACACGGTAGCTACCACCGTGGAGAAGCACGGTCGCTCCGCGACATTTGTCAGTGGCTACATGTACCAGGACAACAAGATCGTCGCCAAGGCTGTCGCAGCCTTCATTTCCGAGCAGCCAGGCCCGGAATTTCAAGACGTCGTGGCACCTGCCGCACCTCCCCCGCATCAGTGCTCGCCATTTGATCGACCCCCGCAATTTCACGTGCCCATGCAAGACCGCTATCGCTCGCTTTGGGCGGTAGGTTCGAAACCTTTCTCGCAAGCACAGTCGGCCCACAGCGGCGGCTGGCTCAGACTCAATGAGGACCGGCCCACCGATTCACTCCTACTCACCGCCTATGCCGACGGGTGGCTTCCCGCGGTCCTCTCCAAGCTACCGGGGCGCTTCGCCACCCCCACGGTGGACTTGAGCATTCACTTCCGCTCTCGAAGCGATCCGATCGAAATTGCCGACGACGCTTACTGTCTGGTGCAGTTCCGCACTCGTATGGCAAGCGGAGGATTCATCGACGAAGACGGCGAGATCTTTAGCGCTGATGGGACGCTATTGGCCCAATCGCGTCAGCTTGCAATCCTCTCGCCGCTAGAGCAAAATCACTAGGAAGTTCCCCAGCACAGCGCGAGCTAGAGCGTCAAGAGATCCCTCGCGCCGGTATCGGAGGAGGGGTGGCGGAGCTTGGACATCGCGCGTGCTTCGATCTGGCGAATCCGCTCCCTGGTGAGGTTGAAGTGCTCGCCAACCTCTTCGAGAGTCCGTGGTTCGCCTCGATCGAGGCCGAAGCGAAGCTTGAGGATCTCCCGCTCCCGGTCATCGAGCGGAGCAAGCAGGCGCGCGATCTCCACCGGTAGCAGCGAAGTCGCCGCTACTTCAAAAGGCGACTCCGCAGCACGATCTTCGACGACGTCGCCGAGTTCGGCATCTCCGTCTTCTCGGAGGGGCTCCGACAGAGAGAGGGGCTCGGAGCGAAACTTCAGGGCCTCAAGGAGTTTGACCTCTTCGATCTCAACCTCTTTGGCGAGCTGAGCCAGCGAGGGTGGCCGCCCCAGGGTGATCTCTAGGCGAGCTTGAGCTTTTTGTACTCTCGACAAGGTGTCTCCGGCATGCACTGGGAGACGTATGGTGCGCCCAGTATTGGCGATTCCTCGGGTGATGGCCTGGCGAATCCACCAAGTCGCATAAGTGGAAAACTTGAAGCCCTTTCGCCAATCAAACTTCTCGACCGCATGCATGAGGCCGAGGTTGCCCTCTTGAATAAGGTCCAGGAGCGGCAAACCCGATGCCTGGTACTTCTTGGCAATGGAGACCACGAGGCGGAGATTCGACTGCACGAAGTACCCTTGGGCAACTTTTCCAAGCCGTACTTCGCGTTTTAGCTCCTGCCTGCGCTGGGTAGTGATGTCCTTGGTCCGCGAGGTGAGCTCCTTTTGAGCGCGGGTCCCACGCTCGATATCTTTGGCTAGGCGTACCTCGTCGTCTTTTGTCAAGAGTGGATACTGCCCAATATCGGACAAGTACATCCTGACGAGGTCTTCTTCATCCTTGTCGATACGGTCTTTGGCCACCAAGCCCTACCTCTTTACAAAACCAGTCAGCTAGGGCGCCTAGCCGAAATCAATTAAGTTCAACTCCGGGGAAAAGGCTCCCGCGAGCGGCGGCATCTTGACACCACGCAAGGATGGTTCTTCTGCGATAGCCAAAATAAGGGGTCGCTTTCTGTGACAACACCCGGCATCAATTTATGCATTCCCTCCAGCGGATTATCGTGGCGAAGCATTGGCTGAGATACCAACAGGCTCTAATGTAGTGCTCGAGTTCCAATTTTAGCGACGCCATCCAAAAGCTCGACACACTCCGTCAATGCCAGGCGCGCATAGCTGGCAAAGCTGAGAAGATTAGCGTCCTGAAAGTACGAACCACGCCTTTGCACCTCGGCCAGCTTTTCGAGGCCGACATTGAGAATTTCCGACTTCAGGAAAAGGGAAATTTCCCTTGATTTCGCGCCATAGGGGAGTTCTGGGACTTCGACGGCAAGAAACTCGAGTGGTGGCGTCGTCGCCGGGAAGAGAGCTTCGAGCGCAAATGCCGCCTCTGCCAAGCTCCGCGATGCGGTGCTGATGGCCACGCGGACGTTGCTGGCTCCGGGACTTCCGTCAGCAAAGTCCACCAGCAGCGCTGCCGCTTCAAACCCAACCAAAAAAAGCCGCCGCAGGTAGTCGACGATCTGGGCAGTTTCCACCAGGCTCAGGTGCCCCACTAACTGCTTCTCATCGCTCGTCGTCATGGGAGAACCTCGATCCGCGCTCTGCAAACCTCGTTCATCGGAGGTAGCAATCTATTGTCTAAGTCCCAAGTCATGGCTGTCAAAGCCGTTGGTAATCGGCATGCGGCGATCCTTGCCAAATGACTTCGGGGTAATTCTTACCCCAGGGGCATTTTGGCGGCGCTTGTACTCGCTCTTGTCGACCAAGGAAGCGACGCGCTCCACCATCGCGGCGTCGTACCCTTGTCGGATCAACTCCCCTGGGGTCATGTCTCGCTCCACCAGAGCCATGAGGATAGGATCGAGAACTTCATAGGGAGGGAGCGATTCGTCGTCTCGCTGGTCGGGCCGGAGCTCAGCCGACGGAGGCTTGACTAAGACGCTCTCTGGAATCAATTCCCGGCCCGCGCGGTCATTGATACGTCGGCAAAGGCGATAGACAAGGAGTTTGGGGATGTCTTTAATGAGCGCGAACCCTCCCGCGCTATCGCCATAAAGCGTAGAATACCCTGTCGCAGTCTCGGACTTATTTCCCGTGGTGATTACCAGTGCTCCAGTTGCGTTGGAAAACCCCATCAGCAGCACGCCTCGAATCCTGCTCTGGAGGTTTTCATCGGTAAGTCCTCGCGGTGCGGACCCGATAACCGAACCGAGAACGTCGCCAAATGCCGCATGCATCTTTTCAATCTCGCCAAGGCGCAGCTCGATTCCCAAATTCTTCGAAAGTGCAATGGCATCATCCAACGAGCCCTTGGAACTGTAGCGCGAGGGCATTGCGATTGCGGTGACCCGAGCCGGACCGAGAGCCATAACACATATTGCCGCACAGATGCTGGAATCTACCCCACCGGAAAGCCCCATAACGACATGGGCAAAGCCATTCTTTTCCACGTAGTCTGACAGTCCCATTTCTAGGGCAGACAGCACTTCATCCAAGTAGAAATCGCTTAGTCCCTCAACCCAATTTCCGTCAAATCTTGGCGTTGGCTGATAGAGAAACTCCGGGAAGACCTCGGGAACATCCAAACGGCCCGCCTTGGCAATCGGGCGCAAAGCCGTGGTCCCCAACGCCTTGACGGGCAAGTCCTTGTCGTTGATTATTCCCCGGGGATCGAGTTGATATTTTCGAGCTTTGCCCCCCAGATTCACCGCGACAGTTGCAATCGACTCTTCGAACTGTTCCAAGCTCGCGGTAAGAGTGCCCGACTCGTCAAAGACCATCGAACCTCCGTCGAAAACCAACTCGTCTTGGCCCCCGACAAGGTTCACATAGACGATCGGCGTCGACAAGTCGCTGGCGCGCGTTGCGAGCATTGCGGCACGCTGCCAGCGCCGACCGAGAGAGTACGGGGAGGCATTGAGATTTAAGATCAAGTCCGCGCCACCGCGCACCTGCTCAAGAGCCGGCCCCGTGGGACTCCAGATATCCTCGCAAATCGAGATACCGAGCTTCACCCCAGAGAGCTCGAAAAGAACTTGTTCACCGCGACCTGGGACGAAGTAGCGCCGTTCGTCAAAGACCGAATAGTTGGGAAGGAGCCGCTTGCGATAGGTGGCTTGGACTTCGCCACCCAAAGTAATCGCCGCAGCGTTATATAGCCTGCGACCGTGCTCGGGGAAGCCGATCAAGAGCGGCACTTCGGGCACTTCAGCCGCAACTTGGGCAACGTGGCGCTCACAGGCGCTGATAAAAGCTGGCTTGAGCAAGAGGTCCTCGGGGGGATAACCGCAAATGGCCAACTCCGGGAAGACCACGATCTCCGCGCCCGCCGCGATGGCGACGCGCGCGCTCTGCACGATCTTCGCCGCATTCGCCTCAAGATCCCCTACTTTGGAATTGATCTGGCAGATACCGACCTGCAAAGAGGTAACCTCATCGAAGTTCATTTTCGGACCACATTAGGAATGCTACTAGGCACCATCAGGTTGAGCTACGAGTGAGCTATGTAGTCGAGACCATTGAGCTGACCAAGAGATACCCTGGAGCGGCGGAAAATGCCGTCGATGCCCTCAATCTTGGTGTTGGCGCAGGAGAGCTCTTTGGACTGCTGGGGCCCAACGGCGCCGGTAAGACCACCACTACATCGATACTCACCACTCGGGTGCGCCCGACTTCTGGGCAAGCGCTCATCAACGGAGTCGACGTCCTCGCCTCGCCGGCGGCGACGAAACGCGCCATCGGAGTGGTTCCGCAATCCAACACCCTCGATCGCTCGCTCTCGGTCTTTGAAAACCTCTACTTTCATGGACGCTACTTTGGGATGGACGCCAAAACCGCGCGATTCGAGGCCGCCTTTCGCCTTGAGCAATTTCGTCTCGCCGAGCGAAAAAACGTTCCCGTTGCGGCGCTATCAGGAGGAATGGCACAGCGCCTCATGGTAGCACGAGCGATGCTCCACTACCCGGCGGTGCTCTTTTTGGACGAACCCACCTCTGGCCTTGACCCCCAGTCCCGCTTGGCACTGTGGGACGTGCTGCGCGAACTCCACAGCACGGGGCAGACCATCGTTCTTACCACCCACTACATGGAAGAAGCCGAGGAGCTCTGCGACCGCATCGCCATCATGGACAAGGGAAGGCTCCTGGCCCTGGGAACAGCCGCGGCGCTGAAGGACTCCATCGCAAGCACGTCAAGGCTGAAGCTCACCACCAAAGGCAGCTCAGCGGCGCTGGCGGCATCGCTTGAAACGATCTTTGGCACCGATGCCAGAACCCATATCGGCGAGCATTCAGTTACCGTGGACACCGATGGCGTGGTCGTCAGCATGCAAAGCCTGCTACAAAGAGCAACCGATGCGGGAATCGAACTTAGCGGAATCACCGTCGAAGAACCTTCACTAGAGAGAGTCTTTATTGAGCTAACCGGAAGGGAACTGAGAGATTGAAAGTAGCGGCGCACCCCAGCACTTCCCGGCTTGCCCCATCCACCCCCAAAGTGATCCTGGCCCTCTTGGGACGAGACGTACGAGTATTGCGGAAACAAGCAAGGGTCTTCATCATTCGAACCGCGATGCAGCCGTTGCTATTGATGTTCGTCTTCACCTACGTGTTCCCCAAAATCGGCCAGGGTATCGGCGGTTCGGTCCGATCGGCGTCGGGCTTTTCCACCTTGCTCGTCGCAGGCGTGCTGGGAATTTCCATCATCTTCCAGGGCATCCAAGCGGTAGCGCTGCCTCTGGTACAAGAATTCGGATTTTCCAAGGAGATTGAGGACCGAGTCCTCGCGCCTGCGCCTAACTGGGCTATTGCTGTGGAAAAGATACTTTCTGGAGCGCTCCAGGCGTGCCTCGCCGCTCTCATCGTCTTCCCGATCGCGCTGGTGGTCCCGGCGACTCCTATTCATCTTCACATCAACTTCTTCGCCATTGTGCTCTTCGTTCCTTTAGCGGGGTTGGTCTCGGGTGCCTTAGGACTAACCATCGGGACACTGGTACCTCCGACACAAATTCCTCTCATCTTTGCGATCATTGTGCTTCCCATCACCTTCCTCGGAGCGGTCTATTACCCCTGGTCGGCACTATCTCCGATTCCCTGGCTTAAATACCTCATCCTCTTGAATCCGCTCGTCTATATCAACGAAGGTTTGCGAGCATTTTTAACCACTGGAATCGTACACATGAACACTGCAGCGATCATCGTGGCCTCCGTCGCCTTTCTCGCCCTTCTCACCGCCGCAGGGATTAGAGGATTCGAAAAGCGCATCGTCTCTTAGCTGAGAGCGGCGCGGCTTCTTGACTCGAGAACCCGCGACCATGGCAAACTCTCGCAAAACGACGACACTAAGAAGAGCTGGCCAGCCAAGCGCGATCCTCCCCTCTCGAAAATGGCATTTGCATTCTCCAGGTCTATGTGTTATCCATAGATCTATGGATAACGAAAGTTCATACTCCGGTTCAGCCTTGCTTTATGAACAACTTGCCCGCATCGGCAAGGTTTTGACGCACGCCAAAAGAATTGAGCTGCTCGATCTCTTGTGCCAAGGAGAGCGGAGCGTGGATGCTCTCGCGGCGGCGACAGCAATGAAGCTCACAACCACCTCGGCGCATCTCCAGGTGATGCGTGCGGCGCGCCTGGTAGAAATCAGGCGCGAGGGGACCCGCGTCTACTACCGCGCCGCAAGCGAGGAAGTCTGCGGCCTCATAACCTCGCTTGGCGACGTCGCCAAGGCGCGCCTGGCCGAAGTAGAACAGATTTTGCGGGAAATCGATAGCGACTCCATGGGAACTGAGAGGATAACCCGATCTGAACTCCTGGTGCGAGTCCGACAAGGAGATGTCGTGGTGCTGGATGTGAGGCCGAGCACGGAGTACTACGCGGGTCATATCCCCGGGGCAATATCAATCCCCCTCGAACACCTCGAGGCCGAGCTTCTCGCCATCGACCCAGCGGCGGAGGTGGTCGCCTATTGTCGCGGCCCGCTCTGTTTACTGGCACCCCAAGCCGTCGCGCTGCTGCGCGAGCGCGGACGCTCAGCACGTTGTCTCGAGGACGGCATGCCGGAATGGCGCCAGGCGGGATTGCCAGTATCCCTTGGCGACCAGCGTTGAACATCTGCATGCAAAGCCGGATCAATTTGACCCCATCACAGAGCAAAGTAGCGCAACGGAACAAGCAACACCTATCGAAGGAGTAATCATGAAGGTGCTCGTTATTTTGAATGACCCGCCCTATGGCACAGAACGGTCTTACAACGGGTTGCGACTCGCGGGTGCCCTATCCCGTCGCGAGGGGGTCGAAGTACGAGCCTTTCTTTTTGGCGACGCTGTCGGGTGCGCACTGGCAAACCAGAAGCTTCCAGATGGCTACTACCACCTCGATCGCATGGTGGCATCGCTCATCAAACATGGTGGAGACGTCGGCTGTTGCGGCACCTGCATGGACGCCCGCGGTCTTAAGGAGGACTATCTCCTGCCCGGGGCCCGACGTTCCACTCTAGAAGAAGTGGCGGATTGGACCATTTGGGCGGACAAGGTGGTGACATTTTGAACGTGTCGGAGTTGGGAAAAAATCTCTTCAAGTGACTGGTGGGACGAAATGAAAACTCTCAAGAAGATGGCGTCGCTATGGGCATTGGCGTTGACAAGGTGACCGGGCGCGCGCGTATCGTAATTATCGGGGGATCTTTCGGGGGCCTCAGCGCCGCCTTTGCATTGCGGCGCAAACTTGGCCCAGAACGTGCGGAGATCACTTTGCTATCGCGCGAAGAGAACTTCACCTTCGTGCCTTCGCTGACTTGGGTCGCGGTTGGTTCGCGAAGGCTCTCGCAGATATCTTTCGGCCTCTCCGCGCCGCTTGCTGGAAAACAAGTCGCGTTCGTGAACGATGCCGTCATTGCCATCGATACTGAGAAAAAGACCGTCACCACCGCAAATCGGGAGTTCAGCTACGATTTTCTCATCATCGCTACGGGGCACCGGAGCGCCAACGAGGCCGTGGAAGGACTCGGCCCCTTCACGGGACCCGGCCACTCCCCAATGTCAGCCCCCGAGGCCGAGGAGCTAGCGACGGCCATCCAGGTGCTATTGAGGAATCCAGCCCCGGTAGTAGTCGGAGCGGCACCTGGCGCGAGCTGCATCGGTCCTGCTTACGAGCTAGCTTTTGGGATCGATTACCTGCTCCGCAAAAAGAAGCTCCGCCATCTCGTACCAATCTCCTTCGTCACTCCCGAACCCTACTTAGGCCACATGGGGATGGGCGGTGCCGGCAAGATCCGCCAACTTCTCGAAGGTGCTCTTGAAGAACGCGACATCGCCTACCGAACCTCTGCGGCGATCAAAGCAATCACGCCAGACGCGATCAACATCGAAGGCGAGACCCCCATCGGCTCGCAACTTTCGATAATTATCCCACCTCTCGCCGGAGTCGACGTCGTGGCCAAGACACCGCAGCTCTCCAACCCCAAGGGCTTCATCGTGGTGGACGAGCACTTCCGCCACAAAGTTGCCGAGGGTGTTTACGCCATCGGAGTCGCGGTTGCCCTTCCACCCGCGGAGTCGACGCCAGTCCCGGTAAATTTTCCCAAGACCGGCCACATGACCGAACAGATGGCGACAATCGCGGCTCAAGACCTTATCGGGGAGATCTTGGGAAGCAAGAGGGGTCCAAGCGCGGAACTTTCAGCTCGGTGTGTACTTGACATGGGGGATCGCGGCATCTACTTGTCTGCGGACCCGGTACGTCCACCCCGCAACCGGATCCCGACGGTCTCAGAGGGACGGCAATGGCTCTTGGTGAAACGTGCCTTCGAGCGAACATACCTTTGGAACGCGGCGCATGGGCGGAAAATGCCAACCACGTTCGGCTGGTAACGAGGTGTGCGATATCGGCACGGACGAGGCAGAAATAGTGCAAAGTGCCGTGGAGTCCAGGGCTCCGATTGCCTCGACCCAGACTCGTCGGGCGCCCGAACTCCCGCACGACCTGGGCCTGCTGGCGGTGTGTGCCCATCCCGATGACGAGTCGTTCGGACTCGGGGCCGTGATCGACGCGTTCGGCAAAGTCGGCAACCAAGTACGCCTTCTCTGCTTCACCCATGGCGAGCAATCGACACTGGGGATCTCAAGTCGCCCTCTTTACGAGGTTCGTTCTGAAGAACTCGCAGCCGCGGCGGCGGTACTTGGCGTGTCCGCAACTACCCTCCTCTCTTACCCCGACGGACATCTTGGGGACGTTGCGCCCGATGCCCTAGTGCGAGATGTCGAGGAGGCGATGAACGACACGCAAATCTTGCTTGTCTTCGATGAAGGCGGCGTAACGGGACATCTAGACCATCAACGCGCTACCGCGGCTGCACTTCTCGTGGCGAGACTGCGAGGGCTGCGAGTAATTGCCTGGACGCTCCCCGACGGCGTCGCAAAACAGCTCAATGCAGAGTTCGCAACAACATTCGTGGGGCGTAACGCGTCTGAAATTGACTTGGTAATTGAGGTAGACCGAAGTTCGCAGCGCAAAGCGATCGCATGCCACCGCAGTCAGTCACAAGACAACCCGGTGCTCTGGCGCCGTCTTGAACTGCTCGGAAACCTGGAGTATCTCCGGTGGCTCCACCAGTGACGAGCCCGAGCGACACCTTCATCTCAGAGAGCAATAACGCCACCTCACTTTAAGGTGGCGAGTTTAGGAACGGGTCAGCGCTCGATAGGAACCGTCGTGAATTATCGGCGGGTTCCCAATCCTCGGTGAGCCCAAGACCGACGCGATCCCCTCGCCAAGGGTTGCATCAGAAGACATTTGGCCGCAGTAATGCCCCGCACGACGCGGCCTATCCACGTCAACTACCGCAAATGCCTAACCGGGCTTGGGGGCGGCCTCGACGGAACTTCGCCAGCATTTCAACTGCCTTTTGTCCCAGACCTGGATCGACGGGCCCCAACGGGCAGAGAGCTGGGGCGCCCGTGCCGAAAACGCCAGAGTCGCCTTGCTCCAAAGTCTTATTGCCCACCTCGGGAGTGATCGAGACGCCCAAGGTTACTCAATGGTGCGATGCTCTGGCTCCGAGCCATCTCCGAGCATGCGGCTCAACTCGGCCTCGGTCCAAAGTATCCGGTCCTCACAGACCTTGATCAGCTCCTTTGCTTGGCGTACATCCTCTACCAGCGAATCAAGGGACTTCCCGGTCTGTATTCGCTTGATGATGGCATCGATCTGCACCACGGCAGCTTCGAACGACATCTCCTTGTCGGGCTCGTCTGCCATTGGAGCTACCTTTCCTCGAGTCTCAATACTTCTAAGCCATCCATACTAGGAAAAGCGGTCAGATCAAGGGCCGTTACCGTCTTCAACCACATCTGCCCAAAAAGATCCGTCGAAAAGCCTTGCCTCGATACGATCCCCAACGCCGATTGAGTTCACCGAAAGGACTCGCTTTCCCTGCGCAGAGAGTAGCGCGTAGCCAAGCGCCAACACCCGGGTTGGATCGACGCCCTCGAGCTTGGTCCGCACCAAATCCCCACGTGCGACATGGGACCTGAAGCTCGCCCAGGCAACTTCGCCAAGGCGCTCCGCGAGACCCAGCAGAGTCTCGGAGTGCGATCGCAGCACGGGTTCGATCTCGCCAAGTGAGATCGCAGTACCACGTCGGGCGAGCTCAACTTGAGAAAGCTCGACGCGGCGCGCTGCGGAGGTGGTGATCTCATCGTAAAGATGAGCGACCTCGTTTCGGCTCGCCTCAGCCCTGGCGGTGGATCGCATCCGCAGTTCCCACATCTTGGCGATCGGGATCGACCGGTACCTACCCAACTCGTGGCTCGCACTGGCGTGCAACGTGGTAAGCGCCCGCAGAAAGTACGTCGAGGCTCGCTCAAAGGAAACTCTCGAAACGTCCAGCAATTGGCGCTTTTTCGCTTGAAGAAGCTCTGCGAATGACTCCAGGGCGCCATTTAGCTCCGAAGCGGCGTCGTTGGGATTCGCCAAACTTCGATTCGCGACTTCATTTACCAGCACATCGTCGGTGGAATGTCCAATCGCAGCCCACACCGGGACCTTGCAGGTTGCGACGGCCCGCACCGGACCTTCGAGAGAGAAGTTGGCGAGATCGACGTGGTCGCCACCTCCCCTGGCTAGCACAACCAAGTCAAAGTCGCCGGCTCGCGAGTTGATTTGTATCAATGCCTCGGGAACCGAAAAGGCAACATTCTGACCAGAAGTATTGACATAAAACCTCTCAACGGCGAATCGGTACTTCTCGCTTGCCAGCTTGGTGAGGAAGTCAGATTCAGCCGCCGAGCCACGCGAGGTAACCAGCGCGATCCGCAGCGGAACCAAAGGTCTCGTCAAGCTGCGGTTCAACTCGAAGATCCCCTCGGCCCGCAACTTGGCGCGGAGGAGGTCCTTGGCACCTTCGGTGATCTGGCGTGTTCGCTCCAAATCGATCCCAGTAACCACAAGTTGCAGCTTCCCAAAGGGCTTGTAAATATCGAGGTGCCCGATAAACACCGCCCGAAGATCGGGGGAAAAAGCCAGGCCCACTTGTCTCAGCTGGCTGGATATCACCGCAAAACGATTTGAGAAGATTACCGCTTCCAACTTGGCAATCGGCTTTCCTACCGGCGAGTTCGCATCACTATATTGGCAGAGGCTGAAATACTTCTGGTCGTACTTTGCCGTGGTGGTATTAAAGGACACAAACCCCTCAACCATGAGGGGAAGCTGGGAGTTGCCGAGCTGGGCAAGCTGGGCCCGCGCACGGTCGATGAGCTCTCCGACTCGATAAGTGAAAGTGTCCGGGGTTGCGCCCGACAATTGCCCTCCGTGCTCTTTTTTTTGTCCAGGCAATGGAAATTAAATCCTAACCGGAAACCAAGCCGCGCGCGTGAGCAGATAGCTCGCCAACCAGCCAAGTCCCATCGTTAGCCCTTGATGGGCATCATGCCAAGTAAACAGGTAGTTGTCACCGATTGATTCACTCCGAAAGCGAAATGCACCCACGAGACATCAGGTGGCGCGCTCGACGAGGCGCATCGGGCGACCCTCCCCTCTCGCTAATCCAGCAAGAGGCCTCCCAGAATTCTTTCAGCTTGCTCATCGTATATTTGCTAAGTAGGTGGCGCACAAATGGTTGTGCAGCTTTTCGACGATGATGACGATAACAGTGCGAAGGCTGTGGCTATGATTGGCCCTGCCGCATTATGGCTTGGCCGACCATGATGAACAATTGGACGGGGTGAGGTGAAATGATGCTGGAAAGTTTGCACGGGCAGAAGCCAGGCTCCAAGATCGCCGCAACGGCGCTAGGAATATCGATCCTCGTCGCCGGAGTCGGTGCACTCAGCTATTCCACAAAATCTGCGAACTCTGCCACAACAGTCGCGCCGAAGCCCAGTCCCTCCCTAGTGCATCGCACTTCGTTGGCGAAGCTCTTGGTGCCACTCACCTTCGATACTTCGGGCACCGTCGCAGTAGGACTCCCCAATGGGCCCGGGGTGCTGTCGGTAACTTTTCGGGGCCGCCTTCTCGGCCACGATCACGGCAACATCGCCCTCTTTGCCAGCGGAGTGCCACAACCCACGGGGACGCTCGGCCTTAATCGGTCCCGTTTTGAGCTTCGCCTCAGCAACAAAACAACTTTCTTCGGCCACGCCACCTCTTTTGACTCCACGGCAATTGCAATTGTGGCGCGCTCTAGCGTCGGCGGACTCTACCGAGGAGTCATCGAGACCACCGTCAACGCCGTAACCAACACCTTCACAGCCAAGCTGACCCTGCACCCGGTACGCGGTCTCTCTCAGGTAACCTCCTCCGAAGCCAAATCACTATTGCCTTCTTCATCGGCCCCAAGCGGCAAATCGCTTTGACGCGCCGCGTCGAGACGCACTGAACTGGGACCATCCGACCACTCCCAGCTAAGTCCTTCCCAGAAGTGGTCGAAGGGTAGTCTCCCAAAGCACACGACTTTAGACGTCGTAGTACATCATGAATTCCCAAGGATGCGGACGCAGACGAATCGCGTCAGCTTCATTGAGGAGTTTGTAATTGATCCAAGTATCGATAAGTTCCTGGGAGAAGACTCCCCCCACCTTGAGATACTCGTTGTCGGCCGCCAATGCGGCCAAGGCGCCTTCAAGCGAGGAAGGAACTTGAGGGACTTTGGCGGCTTCCTCAGGAGAGAGGTCGAAGAGATCCACATCCACCGGGGCGGGAGGCTCGATCTTGTTCTTAACCCCATCAAGCCCGGCCATGAGCATCGCCGCAAAGGCAAGATAGGGATTCGCCATGGGATCCGGGCAGCGGAACTCCACTCGCTTTGCCTTGGGACTTGGAGAATAGGTCGGGATCCTACAGGCCGCGGAGCGGTTGCGCTGCGAATAAACCAAGTTCACCGGTGCCTCATAACCTGGGACGAGCCGCTTGTAAGAGTTGGTCGTCGGAGCACCAAAGGCGAGAATCGATGCCCCGTGCTTTAAAATCCCACCGATGTACCAGCGAGCGAGATCCGAGAGTTGCGCATAGCCGCCGTTGGCATCGAAAAAGAGTGGCTCGCCTTTACTCCAGAGAGACTGATGGGTGTGCATGCCTGAACCGTTGTCCTGGAAGAGAGGCTTGGGCATGAAAGTGGCGCTGA
This sequence comes from Actinomycetes bacterium, assembly GCA_021819025.1. Lineage (GTDB taxonomy): Bacteria > Actinomycetota > Acidimicrobiia > Acidimicrobiales > Acidimicrobiaceae > Acidithrix. Next base: position 15,434 of record JAKASN010000002.1, read on the forward strand.
AGCCCGCTTTGTAAGCCACGTTCTTCACGATGTACTTATAGAGCATCACTTTGTCGGCCATGGCGAGCAATGTATCAAATCGCATATCAATTTCCGCTTGACCAGCAGTCGCCACTTCGTGATGCTGGACTTCGATCTCAATACCCATTGATTGCATCACCAGGACCATCTCAGAACGCAGATCCTGAAACTTGTCGGTGGGCGGAACCGGGAAGTAGCCCTCTTTGTAACGCACTTTGTAACCCAGGTTGGGCTTTTCGTCACGGTCGGAATTCCAGATTCCTTCGATGGAGTCCACCGAGTACGAGGCGGAGTGGCTGTCCTGGCCGTACTTGACGTCGTTGAAGATGAAGAACTCCGCCTCGGGACCGAAATAGGCGGTATCGGCAATGCCGGTTTCCTTCAGGTGGGCCTCGGCCTTTTTCGCGATGTAACGCGGGTCGCGGTCGTAGGGTTCTAGAGTGATTGGGTCGTAGATGAAGCAGTTGAGGTTCAAGGTCTTGTGCTGGCGGAATGGGTCGAGCACTGCGGTGTTGGGGTCTGGCATAAGAATCATGTCCGACTCATTTATGGCTTTAAATCCGCGGATTGACGAGCCGTCAAAACCAAATCCCTCTGCGAAAGACGCTTCGGTGAGCTGTGCAACCGGCACCGAGAAGTGCTGCATTACCCCAGGAAGGTCGCAGAAACGTAGGTCGACGATCTCCACGCCTTCGTCCTTTGCCATACGAATTACCGCGGCCGGCGTATTTTCCTTCATGGTTCTCCTTGTCTCGAGACCCAGCGGCCTACTGGCGCCATCGCCATAGTTCTCCCGTGACACCTCTGGGGATTGCCTTCTAGGTTAGGTCTAGGAAAACCAGGGTTATCGTGGGAGTTTGTAAACAGTTGATTAACTAACTTAAAGTAATCCCACGACGAGAATCGGTTCTCGTCAAGATTCCACTAGTACTGTCTGTGTGGCAACTCGGACAAATACCCAATCCAAGATCGAATACGTTCTCAAGACAGTTGAGGAACGCAAGGTCAGCTTCATCCAGCTCTGGTTCACCGACGTTCTGGGAACACCCAAGAGCTTTCAGATCACTCCAGCTGAACTGGAGACCGCTCTGGTGGATGGGATGACCTTCGATGGCTCGGCGATAGACGGCTTTTCACGCGTCCAAGAGAGCGACGTCATCGCGCTACCAGATCCCACCACCTTTTGCCTTTTGCCTTCGGACCCCAGCATCGGCCGCGTCTTTTGCGATATAAATAATCTTGATTCCACTCCCTTTGCCGGTTGTCCCCGCAACACCTTGCGAAGCGCCCTTGACCGCGCGCACCAGCTTGGCTACTCCTTCTTCGCGGCCCCCGAACTTGAGTACTTCTACTTCTCAGCCAAGCCCGTCGACGGGGTACCAGAACCCCTCGACTACGGATCGTACTTCGAACTCACGGTATCGGACCTCCCCTCACAGTTGAGGAAAAAGACCGTCCTCGCGCTGGAGGACATGGGGATTCCCGTAGAGTACTCCCAGCACGAAGACGCACCGAGCCAGCATGAGATCGATCTGCGCTACACCGACGCGCTCACCATGGCTGACAACGTCATGACCACCCGGCTTGTGGTGAAAGAGATCGCGGCACAGCACGGTGTTCATGCGACCTTTATGCCCAAGCCAATCGCAGGGGTACAGGGATCGGGAATGCACACCCACTTTTCTCTCTTCAAGGACAACGTCAACGCCTTTTACGACGGCGATGCCCCTTGGGGTCTTTCCACGGTAGCCCAGCAATTCATTGCGGGGGTATTGCGCCACGCCCCGGAAATCACCGCCATCACTAACCAGTGGGTGAACTCC
>JAKASN010000432.1 GCA_021819025.1 Actinomycetes bacterium
GAGTTGCTGCGCCTCGCGGGCTTTTCAGTCGAGCAGGCTGCGGAGGTCGCGCGCCACTTGCTGCGCACCGCGATCTCATTGGTTATCGAGCAGGCGGTAACTTGGGGAAATTCCGATCCAGAGCAGTTTGCCAAAGACATCGGACTCAAGCGGATAGCACTATATGGGCTTGCCCCGGATCGCTTCCCGAGGCTCATTGAAGCGGCGGACGCTCTCACCGATTGTTCTGATGAGGAGGCGTACTACGTTTTTGGGATCGACCTGCTAATTGCTGGCATTGCAACGGTGCAGCCCAAGGTATCAACGCGCGATACGCGATAGGCCAGCGCCAGCGGCTCGGGTGCATGGCGACACTCCCGCCGCGGCGGGGCCACCCGGAGCGTGGTCAACTCATGTCATGGCGTTTTTGGCTTTTGACTTCGTAACTCTCTTGCGCTGTCGAGCCGACGGTGAGGAAATGGTGACTGTCTGTCACCTCGAGGCATCGCGGCAAAATCACTACATGGGCAGCATGAGTATGCTACCAAGGTTCATTTCGAAAAGCGCGGCGACCGCTTTACCCGGGAGGCAAAATGTATTTGATTAAAAATCCGCTCATGATCATGGCCATGGCGTTGTGTTGGTGGCCCTCGCAACGAAGGATCCTCGCGGATCATCATGGAACCAGCTTGGGCTCTCCCGGCTCCTGGGTGGGCATCGCTTGTGGGGAAGGCAGGGGATAAGGAGCTTGACTGGTATCGATCTCTTGAATATCGAGGGGCCCGCACCCGAGTGCGGCGACGCCACCGGGGGTGTCCTGGGAGGTCGAGGGGAGAATTGGTGCTGTGACGTTTGCACGTTTCATCTGCAGGGTCGAAGTGAGATCTCCCACGGTATGGCGACGCCAGGCGGAGATATTGGGGGCTTCCACGCCAAAACGTTGCTCGAGAAAGCGCAATTGCGAGGTATGGTCGAAGGTTTCGGAACTGAGGTATCCTCCCCGGCTGAAAGGCGAGACAACCAGCATCGGAACCCGCATTCCCAGCCCGATCGGCCCCGGAGTTCCGCCGGCGGAAACTGGTAGTGGCGAGGCGGTGACGTATTCGCCCGGGGTGCCAGGCGGAGGTACCGGAGGTGCAACGTGATCAAAGAAGCCGTCGTTTTCATCCCAGGAAAGAAAGAGGACAGTCTTAGCCCAAATCTTTGGCGATGAGATCAACGTTGCGAGGACTTGGTCGATAAACCAAGCGCCGAGTGCTGGGGGAGCGGGTGGGTGCTCGTCATAGCCCAGGGGCGGAATTATCCAGGAAACTGCGGGGAGCGAGTCGTTGCGGATGTCGGTGAGGAAGGTATCGGGGAAAGTCGGCTGAAAGGCTTTTTCATAAAGCGGGGAACCCTGGTGGCGGTATTGCGAGAAGTAAGGGAGTATCGCGTCAGAGATCCAAAGCACTTCCGGGTTCTCCACGCGGTAGAGCGGCCCCGGCGGAGTGTAGACCTTCCAGCTGATGTTGGCATCTTGGAGTACCTCGGGCATGGTGGTCCAGTTCACACTGAAGCGAGCTTCGGGAGAGGGATCGGTGATCAACACCGGACCCCCGTGGTGGCCTCCAGGGTCGACGGTCCCCGAGATTGACATGAGACGATTGGGATGGGTCGGTCCGAGCACCGAGGCGTGATAGCCGTCGCAAAGGGTAAAAGCGTCCGCGAGGGCATAGTGATAGGGGAGGTCTTGGCGCCGGTAATAGCCCATCGTCAGCACACCGTTCGCCGGGCCTTCGTGCAAGAGGCTGGTATGAGTACTGGCAAAAGCATCCATCGATCCGTGGTTCCAGCACTCATGCTGTGTTTGCCAGTCGTGCGCGAGGTCATAGGTGCACTCTCCCACTTTGGACGTGGTGTCGAGATGGAATGGCAGCAGCCTTCCGATGGGGGGACGGGTGGTATTGGCCGGAAAGGCTTGCGAAAACACTCCCAGTTGCCCGGCCGGGTGATCCCCAAAGCCGCGGACCCCCGGGTAAGTGCCGAAGTAGTGGTCGAAAGAGCGATTTTCTTGCATCAAGTAGATGACGTGTTCGATGGCTCCTAGATCAGAGCCAGCCGGGGGTGTCAAAAGGGCGCGCGCGACTGTCTTGGGACTACCGCAGGAAGCCGCTATGAGTCCCACCCCCGCAGCGAGTGCGCCGCCGAGAAACTGCCTGCGATCGAGTTGGTACTTCTTGGCATCGCTCGCGGGACTGACCAGCCAAGAGGCGCGTTCGCGTTGTAGTGACTTCATTGCGGCGGCTCCCCTGGCGCTGGGTGGTATTGAAGCTGATGAAGCCGATAGTAGCTGAGCGAAACACCCTGACACGGGAGTATTACCTTCTCCTCAAACTCTTTTTAGCGCAAAACACCCTTGCGTCTGCTTGAGCGGGAGGCGAGATTGTGCTTTGCGACGCACGACCCAAAGTTATCCCACCTCGCTAAGATGCCTTGGCACGCCGGGTACGGTGGGTCTTCGACGTTAAGGCCCTGCTCTAGCTTGGTGCCTTGTTGCGCCTGACCCGAGCGCGTTTGCTTAGCTCTGTCAGTTTGGGAGCTTCTCAAGCCAGTTCTTCTCCCCGAGAGAAAAGCTTGACTTTCACCCCTGACAAGCGCTCGGCAAGAACGGTTGTGCGCCGACAATGTGCAAACTCTGCCGTTGTGATGCCGAGCTCAACGACGGCGCAGTACATGCGTGCATTTATATTTGCGTTATGTCATATATAGTTGTTGATTATATGACGGTAGTGTTAAATAAAGCAATAATATAGGAGTCCTTAATGTTTTAAAACAAAGGTGTCGTAAATGGGGGACCGAGACCTGCGAGTAATCGCGCGTCCAAACGTGCGCTCAGATCAGTCAAATCCCGGGGTCGCGCATCCGGTACAGATCCGCGGGCGCAACTCGGAGCGCTGGGTAAAAGTTCTCGACCAGACCAAGTGCATCGGCTGTCACGCATGCACCACTGCTTGCAAGAGCGAGAATGAAGTGCCCGTCGGGGTGACCC
>JAKASN010000433.1 GCA_021819025.1 Actinomycetes bacterium
CTACTGCCCGTGGGCGACATCGCCGATGTCGAGCTTGAGCTTGGTGAAGGTGCCGGTCCCGATGATCCGTTCGTGATCGTATACAGTTCGGGCACTACCTCGCGACCCAAGGGCTGTTTGCATACCGTCAACACCATGGCGTGCGCCGCGCGCCTTCTATCTCAAGGGCTGGCATATTCGACAGACGACATCCAGTTTGGACCGTCACCGGTTACACATACCACAGGCCTGGTTACAAGTATCTTTCTCCCGCTCATCAACGGTGCGTCTACCCATCTGATGGAAAGCTGGGAACCGAGGGAGGGCCTTGCACAGATCGCGAAGTTCAAATGTAGCGTTACGGTGACCGCCGCCACTTTTTTACACATGCTCCTAGGAGTTTTTGACCCCGCGGTGCATGACGCGTCGAGTTTGAGACTTTGGGTGGCGGCTGGTTCGCCAATTCCGGCCGCACTTCTTGAGCGTTCAGCCGCCCTTCTTCCTGGTTTACGGGTGTTGAGCCTTTATGGACGTACTGAGAACCTCGTTACCACTATGTGCACGGTGGCCGATGATCCCAAGAGGTCACTGAGTTCTGACGGTTCGGAACTGCGTTTGCAATCGGTGAGAATCGTCGACGATGCCGGCGATGAGGTGCCGCGTGGCGAGGAGGGTGACGTGGCCTATCGTGGGGCAATGCACATGCTCGAATATATCAACAACGCTGAGGAGACCTCCGCCCTTTTCACTTCGGATGGCTATTCACGTTCAGGAGATCTTGGAACCATGGACGAAGATGGATTTATTCGGGTGACCGGGAGGCTCAAAGACATCGTCATTCGTGGTGGACTCAATGTCAGTGTTCGCCAGGTGGAAGACCTGCTCACCGCGCACCCCGCCGTCAATTCCGTTGCCGTGGTTGGTATGCCAGATGCACGCCTTGGCGAGCGTATTTGCTGTTATTTGGTGCCAAACCCTGGGTATGAGGGCGTCACTCTCGACGACTTGACGAGCTACCTTCTTCAGCAAGGTCTGGCGATACAGAAGATGCCCGAACGACTCGAGATAGTCGATCAAATGCCTATGACCGCCACTGGAAAAATTCAAAAGCATTTCCTGAGGGCCGACATAGCGGCAAAAATCACTCCGTCCTAAGGAGCCGCGAAGCCAAGTTGGCTTTGAAAGGTGTCTCAAGGGCCTGGTGTCAAAGGAGAAGAGAATGGAGCTTGGGGACACCCCGGACGAAGCGCAGTTCCGAAGGGAAGTACGTGCCTGGATGGAGGATGCCATTGCAGAGCTTCCGGGGTCGGATTCCGACAGTTGGAACGATAAGGCGCCGCGATGGCGCATCTGGCAAAGGATGCTTTTCGAAGCTGGTTATGCGGGCCTCTCGTGGCCAGCAAAATTCGGCGGACGCGGATCCGACGCCAGATTCCGAGCAATCTTCATCGATGAATTAGACCGTGCAGGAGCGCCGGAGAGACTGAATATCATCGGAGAAGACTTTGCCGGACCAACGATTATCGAATTCGGTACCGAGACACAAAAGGAGAGATTCCTCCGGCCTATCCTCAGCGGGGACGAGATTTGGTGCCAGCTCTTCTCGGAACCCGAAGCAGGATCTGACTTAGCTTCTTTGCGCACGCACGCGACTCGGGTTGAGGGTGGATGGCAGATTCAGGGTCAAAAGATCTGGACCAGCCGTGCACAGTTCGCCGCTTTTGGGATACTTCTTGCCCGGACCGGCGGCGGCCCGCGCCATAAGGGCATCACCTATTTCCTGCTTCCGATGGATGCGTCCGGGGTTTCGGTGCGCCCGCTCGCCCACATGCTCGGTGAGGCGGAATTTAACGAAGTCTTCCTCGACGAAGTGTTTATTCCCGACGATCTGGTCTTGGGCGAGGTGGACGGAGGCTGGAAAGTGGCGATGGCGACGCTTTCGTACGAGCGTGTCGGGATCGCGACGGGACGTGTCAATACGAGACGGGCCGTGGAAGAGATCATCAATGACGTGCTCGGCAAGAGTGATATCAACGGGCGCCCGCTGGCCTGGGATGTCTCCGTTCGCGAGAAGGTCGCCGACCTCTACGGCCGTGCCTTCATCCATTACTTGATTGGACAGCGAGTGATTAATCTCGCAGCTGTGAACGGCCCGCCTGGTCCCATCACCTCGATCGGAAAGCTCTACTTTTGCCCGCTGGTGGAAGACTTGGCGGATTTCCGCCTTTTGCTCGAACCGCTCGGAGGCCAGTTCTCCGCCGATGACCCCGAGCACGGCTCTTCGGCTTGGCTGAGGCTGGCATACCAGGCACGTGGAACGGCGATCGCTGGTGGATCGACCTTTATCCAAAGAAATATTGTTGCAGAGCGCATCCTCGGGATGCCAAGGAGCTGAATATGGCCGGAGCTTATACCTGGTATCCAAGCGAAGACTATCTCCAAAATGCTAACGTTGCGCGCTTTGCGCGCAAGTGCGGTGCCGCATCGATGGCCGAGCTGCGCCGAAAGTCAGTTGAAGATATCAGTTGGTACTGGGACGCCGTAATACAGGACCTCGGCATCCCGTTCGCCTCTCCATACTCGCAGGTAGTTGACCTAAGCAAGGGGATACAATTCCCGGAGTGGTTTGTGGGCGGAACCATCAACCTGGCTGCGGCCACCGTTGGTCGATGGGCTTGTGACCCGGCCACCGCCGACAATATTGCCCTCAAACACGAGGACGAGACGGGCAAGACCCGATTCATCACCTACCGTGAACTCAACTTGGAGATCGAGCACGTGGCCGCGGGCTTGCGCACTTTCGGTATAGGGAAGGGTGATGTGGTGGCGCTCTTCTTGCCGATGATCCCTGAAGCGGTGACAGCTTTTTACGCGTCCGCACGGATCGGTGCCATCGTCGCCCCGCTATTCTCCGGCTTTGCCCCCGGTGCGATTGCCGCCCGGATCCAAGATGGTGGGGCTAAAGCGGTCATCGTAGCTGATGGAACCATCCGTCGCGGCCGCAAGGTTGCGCT
>JAKASN010000434.1 GCA_021819025.1 Actinomycetes bacterium
GAAGCAATGGTAGTAGGGGACCGGAATGCAAACGCGATCTTCCGGAGTGTATTTGCAGGTCTCCCCCACGAAGAATCCATTGTTCAAGATATTGTGGTGCGAAAGTGTTGCCCCTTTGGGAAATCCAGTGGTGCCCGAAGTGTACTGGATGTTTATCGGATCATCGAAGTCCAGACTGTCCATGATTTCGGATATTTGCGCAGGGTCTACCGTGCTGGCCATCTCCAGGAGATCACGATAGGTTGAGTCGTCAAAATAGTAAACCTTGCGCAGCTCACCTAACGACCCTCGTACCTCCTCGACCATCGAACGGTAATCCGAACTGCGATAGCGATCCATGGCAAAGAGTCCCGAGCACCCCGACTGGGCCAGCACGAACTCCAGTTCTGAGGTGCGATAGGCAGGATTGATGTTTACGAGAATCACTCCGAGGAGCGCCGTAGCGTATTGCACAACCGCCCACTCGAACCGATTCGGACTCCAGATGCCGATCCTGTCACCCTTGGAAAATCCTTCGGCCACCAAGGAGCGTGCCAAGGTCTCCGTCGCCTGGTAAAATTCGCGATAAGTCATGCGTATTCCCTGGTGTACCGAGACAAGTGCTTCTCGGTCGGGATATTGTTCGGTGGTGTTCTTGAGGTTAACACCGATGGTCTCGCTCAGCAGTGGTACCGAGCTAGTTCCTTGTTGGTAAGAGATGCTCATGACCATCAAGTTACGCCAAATTAGTACCGTGATGTTTGCGGGATTTGATAAATCCGCCCGGAGCTTGTCGAAGTATCGCCAGAAACCATCTCGAAGGTGTGGTTTTAGGCCCTCTAAGTCGTCAAAGCGCCTCTCGGGCGAGTGCGGTGCCAGTAGTCTTCTTGCTGGCGGGTTAGCCGCGGCGAGGTGACCAAAATTGTGGGTTAGCCAAAGATCGTAGCAACCCAACCAAATGCCGGAAACGGCGAGACGATCGCTTTGAATCGCGAGCTCACCGATGTTGACCTGGCGATATCACCCGGGCCACCCCCGACCGTTCATTGACCAACAGCGCGAACGTCGCGCTGGACTTGGTATTGCTAGGCTCGGACGAGACTGGCGAGCGCCCCTTCAAGAGACGAGAATCGGAAGTGATATCCCGCTTCAAGGAGCGCCTTGGGAAGTACCCGCTGGGACGAAAGGAGTAGTTCGTCGGCCATCTCGCGCCCCAAGGCAGCTTCGAGAACGAATTTGGGTGCCGACAAGAGCATAGGTCTCGCGAGGGTTTTGGCAAGGGCGTGGCTATAGACGCTGTTGGTCACAGCTTCGGGCGATACGAGGTTGACCGCTCCACAGAGTTCGGGGTGTTCAAGGAGAAAGATGATGGACTCGATCTCATCATCAAGATGGATCCTGCTCATCCATTGCTCACCGTTGCCAAGCTTCGCACCCAAACCGGCGCGGAAGAGCCCAAGTTGTTTGGCGAGTGCCCCTCCGTGGCGGGATTGCACAATTCCGGTTCGAAGGGTCGCGACGCTGTGCCCGGCTTCTGCGGCTCGTAGAGCCTGAGATTCCCAATCGCTCACTACATGAGCAAGGAATCCTCTCCCAGGCGACGAAGTCTCGGTAAGGATCTCGTCGAACCGGTTTCCGTAGATTCCGATAGCACTGGCACTGAGGAAGCGAATGCTTTTAGTCGTTACTTTAGCGAGCATTTCGACAACCTGTCTCGTACCATCGATACGGGAATGATATATTGCATCCTTGATCGAATTATTCCAGCGGTGATCTCCAATCCCAGTGCCAGCGAGATGGATCACCCCAGACAAGTTTTCAAGCTTCGAGGTATCGAACTCACCGGTGTGGGTGTCCCAGCGAACTTCGTCGGGACGGCTCGCCGCTCCGTTACGGCGCGCAACGACAACGTCGTCACCGCGTTCATGCAGCCTCTTCACCAAAGCGGAACCGACGAGGCCGCTTGATCCAGTTACCAGTATCTTCATGGAAGCAGTCCTTTGAACGCATTGACCTTGTGGGGGAACTCACCATTTTGAGCATTGGCTCCATCCGCACGGTGATTGAAACGCCCGGAGAAATGCCAAATTCCCGATCTGCAAACTTGGTCGATATTTGTGCGGCAGTTCCAAGGCAAATGCGGTTGAAGAGTCTCTCATCGGTGCATTGCCGCGTTCACGTCGGGGACGCAGTCATGCAAGCAAGGACTTTATGCAACGCTGGTGCGAAGCCGACTGGGTCGGCGCCATCGCTCCTGAGGGCGCCTTGGGCTTTGGCAACGCGAGTTTTTTAAAAGTTGCGCTGGGCACTTCGGTGCGCTACTCGGGAGTTTGTTAAAGAAGCTCCTCTCGTTGAGCCACCCGAGGGTCAACTCTGCTTCGTGCATATGCAAGTGGCGGTTGATCTCGCCCAACGGTGTTTTGTCGAGTGGGGAAAGTTAGCAGGTGAACTGTCGGTGGGCGATCTCGACGAGTTCGGCTGCTCGCTTTGGGTTGGAGAGGTGGATGCCATGATCGGTGCCGGCGACCACGATCTCGATCGCGTGTGGAATGTGCCCAACGAGATAATCGACCGCTTGAATGTGGCGCGGCGCCGCGTTCTCCCCCCGCGCTACGAGGCAGGGGACTCTAATGCGACTCGGATCTAGAGCAGGAAGACGGTGTCCGATCGTCGACATCTCGGCAACCAAGACGGCACCTTCGGCTCTTCGGCGGCGCTTGGTCGAAGGTGGCAGGCGATCCCAACGATGTTCGCCGATCATTCTCACCATGAACTTCGTGGCAAACTCTTCGGCGAATTCCTGGGCGATCTCGGTCCCTGGAACAATGGCATAGGCGCCACTGCGCTGCCAGAAGCTCATCCAGGGGAGAGGACTTTCGAAAGTGACGAGGGCCTTGATTGGGGCACGGTTCTGTTCGGCTAGGCAGAGCGCGATAGTTCCGCCCACCGAATGTCCAAAGACGATGCTCGGTTCGCTCCCGATTACCTCGGTAAGATCGTCG
>JAKASN010000435.1 GCA_021819025.1 Actinomycetes bacterium
CCACGACCGTCTCACCCAGGCCAGAGCACTCGGACTGGCAAAAGGAAAAGAGATCGATCTCTCCGCTCAACTGGGGAATCTTTCCAATCCGAGAGCGCTTGGCGTCTTCGCCCACGAACTTACCCATCTTTATCAGCAACAAGCGATGAGTGGATCTCGCATGCCAATGGCGGGAACGCCAGAATTCCGGGCGCTCGAAGAACAAGCGGAGTCGGTGCGCCATAGCGTGGAAACCTCACCGATGTCCCTGGTTGCAGCCGGGGGCCGAGGGGGCGGCTTGCCATTTTCGGGTTCCGCAGCACCAGGTCAGCGAGCATCGGGTTCCGCAGTGCCACCGCGGGCCCTCGCGGTAGCGCGCCTCGCCTCTGCTACGGTATCAAGGCCTCCTGGACAGCAGATCTCCTCGTCGCGTGACTCGGCAGGGACAAGTGGCGGAGAGCGGATGTCATCAGGTCCCATTAACACTCGACCTCGAGCCCAGACCGTCTACTCCCCGGTTGCCGGGACAATGGCAGCAGCGGGTGGCGGTGCATCGGGTGGCGGTGTGGCGGGTGGCGCCGGAGCAGCTTCGTCTGGGGATGCTCAGCCTTTCATTGGGCAGCTAAAGTCATTTTCCAAAAAATCACCAGCCGGCTCAGATGGCAAAAAGGATGCCCCCGTAAAGGATCGCGGCTTTAGCGAGGGGGAGATCAACTTCCTCTATCGGGAGCTGCTGCACAGAATTAAGAACCAGCTTCGCTGGGAAGCCGATCGAACTGGCAACTTGAACCGCTTTTTCCGGGATTAGGAGGACTGAAGATGATGGAGCCAGACCAATTCACCGTGAGCCTCTACTTCTCCTTCGAGGTAGATGGGTTTGACCTGGGCTACTTTACCAGGCTGGAAGGCTTTTCTCTTGCCCTTGACCACGAGGTGCGCCAGATAGCCTCGCCAGGGGATACCATGCACGTCTTTCCCGGACGAGTGCGTTATACAAATTTGAAGTTATCGCGCCCACTAACTCCGGAGTCGTCGAAGTTCTTGCAGTGGATGAACTCCTATACCCATTTCATCGGGCGTGTAGGAGTTCTCAAGGCATTGAATCCCAATCTCAGCGAAGTCACCTCGTGGAATCTCGAAGGGGTACTCCCAATTTCCTGGACGGGTCCTTCGTATGACCTACTCAGTCCCGATATTGCTCTCGAGACGATGGAGTTCGCTTATCGCGGGCTCCTGCCGATGGGTGGCGGAGGATCTGGGAAGCCGTCGCTGGGAAGTTTGGGGAGCGCTGTGGCAGGAAAGACTTTGGGGGTCTAGGCATTGCGAAATAAGCGCAAGATGAGTTTGGATAGGAAGCGTGATCACTGATGGGATTGGTCTCAATGCTAAGTGGCGCCATGGGTATCTCCCAGGCGTATCTGGTACTAGACGAAGCCGAAGCTCCTTCAGTTAAAAGCTTGGCAATGTCAGCGTCGCAGCTCACTGCGGTAGTGGGGAACTCGTTTGTTTTCAAGTTCAATCCACTTTCTTACACCTTGCATAAAGGAGCCAATTGGACCTCATCGCCCCAGGCCTCTTCCACCGAGGCGCCGGAATCGAGCTTTGTGGGTCCCGAACCCAAGACGTTGAGCTTAGAGATTTTCATGGACAACTCTTGGAACCCCATTAACGGCTCGATCCAGGCGGAGATCGACTTTCTCATGAAATGTTGTGATCCTACTCCGGAGTCCGTCGCTGAAGGAACTCCTCGGCCCCCCTACGTACGCTTCGGTTGGGGATCCAACGTGATGTTCAAAGCTTACGTTACTGACGTCTCGATAGAGGCGAATCTTTTTTCGGCCTCGGGGACGCCTATCCGCGGCAATGCTTCGATAACTTTAACTGAAGTGCCCGAATCGGTGGGAAGGCAGAACCCCACCTCGGGAACGCCGACACCGCAGCGGTCGCATTCGGTTCAGGTTGGTGATTCCCTTGCTTCGATTGCTTATAAGTTTTGGAAAAACCCCACCTTGTGGCGTGCCATCGCTGAGGTGAACCGCCTCGACGATCCCGAAAAGCTCCTCCCTGGTAGTGAGTTGTTAATTCCCGACGAATCCGATGCTCGGGCGATGGCCTAGGTGCGCGTACCATGAGCTTTGTTGCTGGCCAGAAGGCATCGACGATTCCCATAGTAAAGATCGAGGGATCTCCGCTTGATCCTCTGGTGAAGGCGGACCTGCTCTCGGTCGAGGTCTTCACCTCGATATCGGTGCCGAACTCGGCGGCGTTGCGTTTTAAGTACGGCGGGGATCCACAGATTCTGACCGGGGGCTTCATAATCGGTGTAGAAATTACCGTGAATGTCGATGGCCGTGTCAACATGCTGCAGCCGTTGTTTGCCGGGCAAATCACCGCGCTCGAACTCGATTACTCCATCGGGGGCGGAAGCCAGTTGATCGTGAGAGCGATCGACAAGGGGCACAAGATGACTAAATCCAATCAGCCGAGGATCTTTAAGGACATGACGACTTCTGAAGTGGTTGAGCAAGTTGTGACGTCATTCGGAATTACAGCGGAGGAGGTCATTCCCACTGGCGATCTCCATGCGGTTTTGGTTAAGCCCAACATCGATGACTGGTCCTTCATCCAGTATCTAGCCAAGCGAGTGGGTTATATCGCTTACATTAGCGAGGGCAACTTCTATTTTACCCCGCCCACCCCTGCTGAAGAAGGGCCGGCGCCCTATAAGGACTATGCCGAGCCCCTCTCGCCCAATCAGCTTGTATTAGGGAAAAACCTCCTCCGCTTCACGGGTCGGGTGAGCGCAACGAATCAATCCAACGCGGTGAATTTGCGTGGCTGGACTACGGACATGCTGCCTCTTGAATCAGAGGGTGCCGTGGAGACCGATAGCGTCATCAATGCCAATAATTCCGAGGAGCTAGCCAGCCTTGCTGGCACGGATCTCTTTGTGATTTCGGATTCCAGCTTCAATAACCCCGACAGCGGCGAGTATTACGCC
>JAKASN010000436.1 GCA_021819025.1 Actinomycetes bacterium
TTCTCGCACACTTTGCCGCGGGGGTTGAGTTCCCATGTAACCACCCTGGTGCTGCACCCTAACGTACTGGGGAGCGCCTACCGAGGTTACCCTAAATGAAACCCGCCGCTGGTATTCGGCAAGATACTTCAGGGTATCCTCGATCTCGACGGCCGTGAGGCTAGATTTGATATTTGCCCGACCGGTGGGGATCACAAAGAAAACTTCCCAACTGCTAACCCCAAGCGAGCCCGCCAGCTCGCCCATGTCCTTGAGGCCCTCCAGAGTGAACCTTCCCACCGAAGTATTGATCTGCAATGACATCCCGCTCGCAACTACTGCTTTAGCGATATCGATGGAGCGCTCAAAGGTTCCTTTTACGCCACGAAAACGATCGTGAATCTCGGCATTGGGACCGTCGATGGAAAGCGAGATCGCCCTTACCCCGAGCTCTGCCCAATGCGACACGAGCTCGGTCGTTATCCGTGGCGTAACCGAAGGCGAAATGGAGGTGATAAAACCTTTCGAAATCGAAAGAGCGAGGATGTCGTCAAGATCTTCGCGCTCCGAGGGGTCACCGCCGGTGAACACCATGATGGGCTTGAAGTCGAGCTTCTCGGCCAAGTCATCTAGCACCACACCGATCTCGGCTACCGATAGTTCCCCGGGATTGCGATTCGGGATCGCCCGAGCACGACAATGCCGACAGTGAAGGTGGCATGCCTTGGTAACTTCCCAAGTAAGAACGTGCATCGAAGACGATAAATCCATTTAAAGACCTCCCAGAAGACGCATCAAGCGGACAAGCGCCGAGATGCTCCATCCCCGCTCACGAACTTAGAACCCTTTTAGCTCCGGATTCTAGGGCATATCGTCCCGATATATTATCCTTAGGTCACACCCTGCGAGAATGGCTATTCGACGGTAACAGTCTTTGCAAGATTTCGAGGTCGGTCGACATCGTTGCCAAGCCCTCGGGCAACATGGTAGGCAAACATCTGCAGAGGAATCACATCCACGATCGGGGCGAAGAGCGGATGCACCTGGGGCACCGCAACGAAGGACTCGTCGGCGTTCACCACCGATTCATCTCCCGGGTTGCCAAGGACGACAATCGAGGAACTCCTGGCTCGAACCTCCTCGATATTGGACATCACCTTTTCATAAAGGCGGGTTCGGGTTGCAAGTGCAAAGACGACGGCATCGGCGTCAAGCATCGCAATCGCGCCGTGCTTGAGTTCTCCGGCAGGATAACCTTCGGCGGGGAGGTACGAGATCTCCTTGAGCTTAAGGGCTCCTTCGAGCGCTACCGGATATCCGACATGGCGACCAATGAAATAAAAACGGGAACGTCCACCATAGCGCAGCGCCAGGGCACGCATCTCTTCCCAAAGCTCGAGGACCTCGGACATTTTGTTGGGAAGAGAAAGAAGTTGGCGGTAGAGTTCTTGGACCTCCTGGGGGTAAAGCTGCCCTTTGACCTTGGCAAGTTGCAATGCGAGCATCATCAAGGCACCAATTTGAGAGGTATGGGTCTTGGTCGCCGCTACGCCCACTTCTGGGCCAGCGCGCGTGTATAGTACCGCGTCTGCCAAGCGAGCCATCGACGAACCGACCACGTTGCACACCGCGAGGGTCTGGGCACCGAGATTACGCGCCTCATGTAATGCTGCCAAGGTATCGAGGGTCTCGCCAGACTGGCTAACCGCAACCACCAAAGTGCGTTCATCCACGACTGGATCGCGATAGCGAAACTCTGAAGAGATGTCGAGTTCGACGGGAATCTTGGTCCAATGCTCGATAGCATATTTGGCCACCATGCCCGCGTGATATGAAGTCCCGCAGGCCACGATAAACACCTTGTTGATTCGTGCCCAAAGGTCAGGATCTGCGGGCTGCTCATCAAGGACCAATGAACCGTCGGGTGTCATTCGCCCCGCAAGAGTATCGCGCAGCGCTCCGGGTTGCTCGAAGATCTCCTTTGACATGAAGTCGTCAAATCCTGATCTCTCCGCAGACTCCAGTGTCCAATCAACACTGAAACTCTCCAGTGGCACCTCATGCAAGTCGAGATCGCACATGACCGCTCCAGATGGCTTGAGAATCACTATATGCTCGTCGTCGATATGGTAGAAGGTGCTCGCCCGATCAAGAATCGCAGGGATGTCAGACGCCAGGAACCAGCTCTTGCCGTCAGTTCCAATCACCATCGGAGCCATCCGCTTGAAACCAACCAAGACTCCAGGTTCCCCTGCACTGGCGACTACGAAAGCCATAGCTCCGCGCATCCGCTTCGCAACTATGGCAACCGCAGCGGCGAGGTTACGGCTGAAAGGAAGCTGGGCTTCAATAAGGTGCGCGATAACTTCGGTATCGGTTTCCGAGGAAAATACATGCCCTACCGCTAACAAGTCTTCCTTGAGTTCGCGGAAGTTTTCTAAGATTCCGTTATGGACTATGGCGATCTCTTCAAGGCAGTCAAAATGGGGGTGCGCATTGAAGAGCGTCGGCCCACCATGGGTTGCCCACCGGGTATGGCCGATCCCCGAAATGATCTCGCCATGATAACGTCCCGCCTCTTCTTCTAAAGCGACGAGAGACTTGGTTCCCCCTGCGGCACGATATCTGGCAAATCCGTCACTCCTGGTTTGAACCACCACGCCTGCCGAGTCGTAACCTCGGTATTCGAGTCGGCGAAGACCGGTGGTAAGAATTTCTACCGACGCACCTTCACCTGTTACCGCAATAATTCCGCACATAGAAAGTCCAGGCTAATAGCTGATTTGAAATCGGAGCCGAGGGGGGCCATCAAAAGAGTCAGTACCGCTAGGCAGGCTGGTTCATACTGCCGGCAAAATAGGCGCCAACATCGCAAGCCGCCTGATCCTGGCCACACTGCACTTGGAGGATAACTTTGTCACCTGAGTTGAAAACCGCGGGCGTTTTGAAGGTGTAGTTTGAGGTCGTTAAAGTGGCCAGGTTAAAAAAGAGTAGGGTGCGA
>JAKASN010000437.1 GCA_021819025.1 Actinomycetes bacterium
CACAGCGGGACATGCCAGCGGGGACGCCTACATTCGTCGCTTCGGCGAGGTTCTGGCTGCCACCTCTCGCCAAGGCGATTTCCTCGCGAGAATTGGCGGGGATGAGTTTGTCATGCTCGCGCCGCGAATGACACCGGGAGCCGCTCGGGAATTTTCCTACCGCCTCGACGCAAAACTCATCCAAGCGGGAGTATCCGCCTCGGTGGGTTATGCCTCAGGCACTACTCCCATCGACGTTGGCAAGCTAGTCGCCGAAGCTGACCGCGTGATGTACCTCAACAAAAGACGCAAGAAATCCTTTGCCATGGCCCACCTACCTTTTGGAGCGAACTAGCTCCGAGCGCTCTCGCCACACCGTCGTCGAGCGCGGACCTCTGGAGAAATGAGAAATTGGTTAGAGGCGGTGCGGCCCCGATCCCCCTGTGATGGGATCGGGGCCAGCTGAGTTCTTTTGATTCGACGAGAGCCGCCGTTCTCATCCCAAAATGAACCCACCACTACTTTCGGTGATTTTTCTGCTCACCTTGAGTGAGATTTCTGCAGATTGGCCACAGAGATCTGCGGTAGAAGCGGTCAATTTGTAGAGAACTTGGCACCGCGGTAATGGCGTGGGCGCTCCCCAGTTCTGACAGCGCTCCTAGACCCATTGTGCCAGCGTTGCCCGCATCACGAGCCGTGCGCGGGTGATCGCGGGAGGGCACGGTAAATTGTGACAGCCCATACATCAAGTGAGCTCTTGGTTCCATGAAGACCATCGAGTAGAAGCTAGGTCTAAGTGGCATGTCATCGCTACTTGCGATACGGAATACCGGTGCTAACACAACCCACCATCGTCCCTAGTGATATCTTTAGCACTGAAGTGCAACTTCATCCACAGGGTTCGGGGTACAAGGGCCAATTCGTTGAGGCCGATCTACCCAAAGAGGTCTTTTTGGCTGGTCGGATGAGTACTCTTACGCTTTCAAGATCGCAATTGAAAACGCTTGACTGAACTGGCCCCACTTCCGCCGCGACATTTCCTACTTTGGGCTTATGCACAACATAGAGTTCCGTACTACTTACAGACTTCGGTAGCATGATTCACGACGAACCGACAGCGTCGCTCGCTAGGGGCACCGATACCACGGTCACAAGCGGCATCTCGAAGGTCTTCGTGGACAAGACGGTCGTGGTCATCACCCGCTAACGCGAGCTCCGCGATGGCTTCGGAGCAGTTAATCGTGATACTTTCACCGTGCTGCAAGCTCGCCCCAGGTTAGCTCGCTAAGCGGGCCATGGCCCTCGTAGGCGACGCCGAGATCGGCAAGTGGGAGCGAAATCACCCCGCAATGACGATTTCAGTTTCCGACTTGCGGCGATTCTTCATGAGAAGGTGTCGACCATAGAGCATCCCCGCCGCAGCAATCACAGCCTCCACGGAAGTCATCGACCAAGCGGCACTAAAAGAAAAGTGATCCACGACGTAACCGAAGGTTAGCGGACCGATCACCGAGCCGATATAGGCCCCTGATTGCGTGGTACCCGTCGCACGGCCTTCGGCACCGGGATGATTGACAATGATTGCAAAGTTGAAAACACCGTTCCATCCCCAACCGGCAGCGTAACAAATTACCGTTGCAGGCAGAATCAGCCACGAGAACCCCAAGGCAAACGATGCATAGCCGATCGCGCCGAGTCCCATCATGGCTGCGATTACCGGGAGATGACGTCCGCCGCGCTTGTCTGCCATGTATCCACCAATGAGCCGAGAAAGGAGCCCCGAGGCCGATCCCAGCGCTGCGAGCAGCCCGGCATTTCCCGGACTCCAATGAGAATGTACCGCATTCTCCACGAGAAAAGCTCCCAGTGCGTTCGCTGCCCCAGCTCCAAAAGCCATCGCGGCGGTGAGAGTGACGATCGGCGCGATGGCTATCTTGGGACGAGGGGCCGTGAGAGACTTTCCAGACTTGGCGATGCCCCGAGAGCGTCCCGGAGGTATCGACACCGCAACAATGAAAGCGATAACCGCCGCGAAGCCGTAGGCCCAATGCCATCCGATCGTCAAAGCAACCGCCGGAACCGCTAAGCCAGCCAGCAAAGTCGCCACTGGAATCGCTGCCTGCTTCACTCCCAGAGCAAATCCTCGGCGTCCTGGAGGTACCGCATCAATGACAAAAAGATTCACTGCCGGTTGGTTCGCACCGTTGGTAACACCCGCAACCACCAGCAACACCAGCATGGTGAGGTAGCTATGGGCAATGGTGGCCAGCCCAAGGAGCGAGAGCCCCGCGAGTACGGCACAAATCCGCATAATAATCTCGCCGCCGAAGCGCTCAGCAACGGAGCCGGAAGCGATCGACACCAAGGAGGCAGCGGCAAAAAAGCACGCCACAAGTACCCCGAGCGCAGACACGCTGAAGTGTAGAGTTCCGCGAACCTGTACTGCGAGGGCGCCAGTGAGAAAGACCGGCAACGTCGTTGAGGTGGTGGAGGTAATCGAAACCGCCACCTTGTAAGGGCTGCTTTGGTAAAACGGCCGCTTCTTTGGTGATGTAGCTATCTGGGATTTCAGTTTTATCTCTACAAAGCTAGCTCATATCCCTGAAAACCCCCAAAGAAAGATTGTCTCACTCCTCGACGATGCTGATCGCCAACTCCGGGCAAAGCTGTACCGCGCGTTTGGCAAGATCGAAGTGAGCTTCACGGAGCTTGCTCCGCTCAAGAATGGGAAAGTGCCACTTATCGAGTGATATGTTGTCGGTGAGGAGTTGCGCACAGGTGCCATGCCCCGTACAGCGTGTTGGATCGATAATGACCTTCATCGTCCTACCATGCCAGCCAATGCGCTGAACTGTCCCGCCGCTGGCAAAAGCACCGAGTGATGCGACCCGAGCGCGGAGCATTTTCCTTGCTTGTGCAGCCTGATCTCGTCGGCAAAAGCACCCACCGTGGAGCGAACAAGTCCAATCACACCATCGGGATGCTGGCATCCCCCACGTC
>JAKASN010000438.1 GCA_021819025.1 Actinomycetes bacterium
TGCGCCACCGCCCTCTTCTCGAGAATCACCCCTGGGTCCTCGAGGAGTCCGGACGCATCGAACACCTCGGAACCGAGATCGAATGCAAATGGTGCGACAACCTCGAGATGCCCGCGGGGCTGCAAAGAATCAGTGTCCTCGGTCCGCTGCTCACCCTAGACCCGAGCGACGCCATTCCCGAGAGTTGGCGCATTCCCGCTGGTGTTTGGGGGGTACTGGTAGTTCTCGCTGGCTCCATCCAAGTCTCAAACGTCGCCGCCAGAATCGAGGCGACGCTACAAGGGCCGATAGCTCGGCTCAACATTCCACCTGAAACTCTGGCCGTCCTCTCGCCTGCTCCGCAAACTGCGATTGAGTTGGAGCTTTGGAGCTCTCATGACTGAGCAAGATACCAAGGTACGAGGAGATTTGGCATCCCGAGAATTTCATAACCTGGCGTGCAAAGCTACTTTAGGAGCTGGCGCTCCAGGCGGGTAAATGCCTGGGAGGAACGAGCCGCTGAAAGGGTGGCCACCCGGGTGAGGTATTCGCGGAGGAGGACACTGGCCCCGTCTCGATAACCTAGCATGCCGAGATTCTCCGCCACCACGCTCGGCGCGTAGTTCCAGATGAAGTCTATCCCCCTTCCCATCTCAGTGGCCGCGGCATGAAACGCTTTTGCCGCAGCGGGATCCTGCGCATCTTTGCCCCAGAGCCAAGTACTGTTCATGAAGCTGTGGCGCCCAATGGGAATGGCGTATCTTCCCACGCGGCGGTTGAACGAAGTCACGTTGGCTTTACACTCCAGGCAGAACCACACCGAGAATTTCGAGCCGCTCCTCAGCAACACCGCTCCACAGCAGTAGCAAAGCTCGGCATTGGTGGGGAAATCCCGGTTGCGCCAGAGTTCCCGCTGGGTCGAGCTCTTCTCGCAACGGCAGGTCTGCTTCCAATTTTTGTCGCGGACCCATCCGCTGATCCGATGACAAGTTCCACAAATAACGGCGTCGCTCTCGAAGCTATCGAGCATTGCGGTCGCAATTTTGCTCTCTGAGGGATCAGAGTCAGTTTTAGCCTCGTCACTTTCTCCCACTGCGCGGACGTCGTGGCCCAAAGCGGATTTCGCCAGCGAGGGATCGGTAACGGGATCAGAGTTCGACATTGAGGTGCCGCCTTTCATCGTCGCTGGCATTGCCACCGTGTCATTCGACCGGTTGGCGAATCGTCATCGGGCCAGGTCCCTCGGATTCTCTTGATGATTACCTCTTTATCTTAGCTGTGTAACACGACCTCGCCAACGGGACCAAGCTGCGCAATGATGGTCTTCCTGGGCGCTCCTGTCGCGCCTCTCAAGTTGGTCGCCGAGGTTGTGCGGTACAAATCCAGGATTGCTTAGGCGCCTCCAGGTTCGATGATCCCCAGCTCATATGCCATGACTACGGCTTGTACGCGATCCCGCAACCCCAGTTTGGCAAGAAGGTGCGAAACGTGAGTTTTGATGGTTGGCTCGGAGACATACAGCTCAGCGGCGAGTTCGGAATTGGACATCCCCCTCGCGAGGAGCTTGAGCACCTCGAGTTCCCGCGCGCTTAGCTGGGCGATCGCCTCATGGGTTCGTGGCGGCACTACCGTGCGAGCCCGGGCGAGATCGAGCACGGTTCTAGTTACCGCGGGGGCCAAAGTGGCATCGCCCGCAGCTACCGCGCGAACCGCGCGAATCAGTTCCTCGGGAGTGGCGTCTTTGAGAAGAAAGCCGCTCGCCCCCACCCGCAGGGCTTCGATGACGTATTCGTCGAAGCTGAAGGTGGTAAGGATGAGAACTCGGGTCGTGCCGAGACGTCTCGTTGCTTCCAGGCCGTCCAGCTTGGGCATACGGATATCCATCAATGCCACGTCGGGAGAGTAAGTCTCGCAGACTGCTATTGCGGCAAGGCCGTCGCCGGCTTCAGCCACCACGGAGATGTCACCCTGTGCCTCTAAGATCATGCGAAATCCTGAGCGCACCAGTGGCTGGTCGTCAGCGATAACCACCCTGATCATTGCGCCGCTCCTACGCTCACCAGCGGTATCTCTGCCACTACCCGAAAGGCTCCCGGAGCGATGGCTTCGGCGGTGAGGGTTCCCCCAAAGAGTGCCACCCGCTCTCGCATCCCAGAGATGCCATGCCCCGCGGAGGCGTCCGAAAGGGCCTCTTCGCCGCGATCTTCGACCACGAGCCGCACTTTGTCGGCTTCAAAGTGAAGCTCGACAAAGCCACTCGCGCCACGGGTATGTTTCACCACGTTGGTGAGCGCTTCTTGGGCAACCCTAAAAAGGCAGGTCTGCTGGGCTTCCGAGAGCGACACCGCGGTACCGATAACGCGATAGGTCATCTCAAATCCTGCCTCGTTGGCTCGAGCGACCAAGTTGGGAAGATCACCGATTCCCGGAGAAGGCGAGAGCGGGAGTGATCCAAGGTCATCCTGGCGAAGTACTCCCAACATTCGCCGCATCTCTTCCATCGCTTCACGACCGGTACCCGCGAGAACGTCTAGCGAGTCTCGAAGCGGCGACTCGCGCGGGAGCGACTCGCGGATCGCCCCTGCTTGTACCACCATTAAAGAGACGTGGTGTGCCACGACGTCATGAAGATCCCTCGCGATCCTCACCCGTTCGTCGCTCACCGCCCGCGCCGCGAGTAGCTCGCGCTCGCGTTCCAGACGCACCGAGCGTTCTTGAAGTTCCTTCACATAGGCGCGATTAGTTCCAATCCACAGCCCGAAAGAGCTCACTGGGACCACGAAGGTCACCGCTCCAAGCAGGCTGTAGAGGCCATAGGGTCCGACGCTTTCATGTCGAATAAAGGCGGTAACCACCACAATGGCAATCGTCGCTGCGGCCATCTCCACAACTCTGCGCCAAGGGCGTCTCGCGGCATAGGAACCCAACGCGAAAAAGAGTGGAATGGGATAGATGCTCCTGGTTCCCCCAGGGGCGACCGAGTGTTCCACAGATC
>JAKASN010000439.1 GCA_021819025.1 Actinomycetes bacterium
AAGTAGGGCGAGAGAATCGCTGTCGCACCAGTGGAGATCGTCGATGAGCAGAATCAGAGGCTGGTTTTGATGATCCCGAATCCAGCGCAACGCCGAGAGATGGATCGAGGTTCGAACTTGAGTTAAAAACGGTGCCAGGTGCGCTGATTTGACGCTGGCGATCTCAGGCAAGAAGTCGATCAGATCTGCAAATAGTCCAAACGGAAGCGATTGGTCGGTGCGGCGGAGCTTCTTGAGGAGGCACAAACTTGGCGGGAGACTTTTGGCGAAGGCGTCAAGTAAGGTACTCTTACCCATACCGGGGTCGGCTTCGATAAAGATCGCGAAGCCGCGGGCCTCAGCGACGCTGCGCTGAAGCAACTCAAATGCCCCAAAAATCTCGTTTTGTTCCTCGAGTTTTTCCATGGAAATGCTTTACGCTCTCCGAGTCAATGGCAGCGGTTCGTGCCCTACGGGCGCAATTGTGGAGTTACTCCCCAATTGGAGTTGCCCGCGAAGTCTCTGTCTGGTAAGGATTATGGAGTAGATATCGAAATGCGCCGTGGTAATTTTCTCAGCTATTTCTAGCACAATTGTCGTGGCCGCTGCCGGGGATATCTCCATGGGAGGCGCGGCGCCAGATTGCATAGCAGCGACATTCGCATCTCATGGGTGCTGGTGAAAGCTTTTAAATGAGTCTCGAGGCTTCGATGCAGCGCCATGCACCGTGCTTTTTCGAGTGCCAAAGAGATAACTTTCTCACGTTAGATTCACACTCAATTAAGGTTAGGTCGATCCGAAAGCTACGCCTAGGCCACGAGAGTGGCGTCATCATCGTCGGGCCAAGCAAATGCCAACCCAAGATGATCACGGTGGATTTGGCATCTCTTGAGATTGGTTAGGTGAGGCTGACTTGGGATGGGGATGGGATTTGACACGAGGCGCCAAGGCGCAGATGGCGAGTTGTAGGGTCGCTTTGGGGATTGTAAAGGCAACTCGAGGCGTGGAGTTCTCGCATTGAGGTGCCCGCTCTTCGCAGCTTTTGGAGCCGATGAGTTGCGCCGAAGTGGAGTTGTTTGATACATTGATGATACAAATATGCGAATCTTCGCACATGCGGTAATGGAATAGGTTAACCTTTCCTTCAGCCCGGGCGGGGGAATGTGGTCGGGTCCGCGTTGGTATGCCGAATGATATTCGAGAAGCAAGTTCGCTTGTCGAATCGAGCAAGGGGGGCCTGAATTGAGACGTTTATTCGCGGTATTGATTATTTTGGGTGGTCTGGCACTAATTATCGTGCCGGTGACTGAGCACGTGTGGAGCGGTGCGGGGCCGGCAAATACCATGATCAACGCCTTCAAGCCGGTGATGACCCAAGCGTCATTGCGATCGGTGCAAGGCGATCTCCAACAGCTCGGCGCTGCTGACACGCAACTGAGTTCGCAGGTGTTGCCGGTGCTTGGGACCCAGCTTCATCTCAGTTCCGCAGAGCTCCAAGCGGCGGTCTCGAGTAATTTTCCTGCCGTGGCCACCGGGATGACTCAGTTGCCAGGGATTCTCAGCCACTTCGACGACAGCGGCGCACTCCTCGCGTCGCAGCTCAACAACTTCAACGCCGCTGCGTCGATCCCGATGAGCGGGGTACCCATGACAGTACTGCCATGGGGATTTGCCATCGTGGGAGTGCTTGCGGTGATCTTCGGCGCGATGATGTTTGTTGGTAGGGCCAAAGCGCCCGCGATTGCGGCGCTGGTGCTCGGAGTGGCGGTGGTAGGCGGGAGCCTCGGACTCTCCTTCCCCCACAAGGCAGTGTCGGCGGATCACCTCATCACCGCGTTGCGCCCGGTGATGACGACACAAAGTGCCACTGCGATGAGCCAGTCCCTCAACGTGGTGGGCGCGATGGTCACCCAGCTTGACGGCGAGATGCTTCCCTATGTTGCCACTCAGCTCAAGATGACGCCGGCCTCCTTCGACGCACTTATGGCTTCACAGTTTCCTGCGGTCACCACCGCGCTCAAGAATATGCCCACCACAGCGGCGACATTCTCGGGGTTGCAATCGAAGATCTCGGCCAACATCGCCAACTACGACGCTGCGGCTGCGATTCCCAGCATGACCTTTTTAGTGTGGCTCTTCATCGGAGTCGGGGCGCTGTGCATCGTGGGTGGCGCCATCGGACTCAGCGGTGGCGCCTCGGCGTCCAAGTCGGAAAAGACCAGCCCAGTCTCGGCGTAGCCGATCGTCTTGTGAGATGGCCTCCGGGGTGCTCGGGCCCCGGAGGCCATCTCTGGATCAATACCGCTTGCTGAAAGTCACCTCTGTTGCCTCAGCCCTGGTGGCGTGGGCACCGATAACGACACGGCAATCTTTGCCATCTCGAGGTTTCGACGCTGGTGCTTTGTGTGGGGTCAGGCTGTCTATCCTGGGCCGACCCGAGTTGGCGCTCATGGGCGACGGGGGCCAACAGCAACGGCTCTCGTGTGCGAGGGCGCAAGCTGGAGCTGCAACGACTTGCTGATGAACTGGACCTCACCATTGGGGTGAGCCACTTTCCAGCGGGCACTTCCAAGTGGAACAAGATCGAGCATCGCGCGTTTTCTTTCATCACCCTGAATTGGCGCGGTCCAGCATTGGCGAGCCACGAGGTCATCGTCAGCTTGATCGCCGCAGCCACCACCCGCAAAGGGCTGAAGGTCCATGCCGAACTCGATCCGGCCCAATTCCAAAAGGGCATCAAGATCGCTGAGGTGCAATTCGCTGCTATTGGCATAGCCCGCGACGACTTTCACGGCGAGTGGAACTAGGTCATTTCGCCCAACCGATGAAGGTTGATGGGATTTATTGATCACTCCTTAGCATCGGTCTTGGCTAATAACGAACACGACAGGCAATAGGTGTCTTTGGTCATGCTGTGAGTTACCGCCGGTGCTTCAACTAGCGGTCTAGAGGTGGCTAATCTATCGGAGGTATGACACGGAGTCAGTAGATCG
>JAKASN010000440.1 GCA_021819025.1 Actinomycetes bacterium
CAATGGTCTGATCGAGAGCCGCGAGCAACATCGCAAGCATCAGGGCGACGATGATGAGTGCGATGCCGGTCTCTTTGACTGGAACTGCATCGATATCGACGTCGCGGGAGACATTTTTATTTTGCACCATGAAATTACGCCTTTGCCGGGGTCGCTGTTTTCTGATATCTTAGCAGAACTTGAGACAGCACTGTATTATTATGATAAGTTACTGTATTAATTGTTCCGATTCGAAGAGTGTCCCAGACACGGATGTAAATGGGGGAGGGACGTGAGGCACGAGTGGCCGAGAATACTGCGGTAAGGGATCGTACCCTCGCGGCGATTTTGGGAGCAGCGTCGCAAGCCTTCACCGAAAAGGGAGCCTCTGCCTCAATGGCAGATATCGCCGAAGCCGCCGGAGTCGGGAGAGCGACGCTTTATCGGTACTTTCCCACGCGCGAATCGATGCTTGCCAAGCTCTTCGATGTCGCCATTTCTGAAGCGGGCGAGAAGATAAGTTCGCTTCGCCTCGAAGGCATGGAAATCCAAGTCGCAGTAGAGGCGTTGGCGGCAGTGATGCTCGCCTTGGTGGATCGATACTCCCTGCTCCTACAAGATGAATCGCACATGACCCATAAGCATCGAGCACGCGACACCATCGGTCCGCCACTGGAGGCTTTCTTCGCCGACCGCATCGCGGCAGGCGAAATTAGAGAAGGGATCACTGCGAGTTCGCTGGGGTTTTATTTCGGCGGATTGCTTCGGCCAGCGTCCCTATTGATGGCCGAAAAGGGCCGCAGTGTCGCTGAAGTAGCGCACGAGGTGGCGGTGATTTTGTGCCAGGGGATCACGTCGGGCAAGGTTCGCAATTCTAACTCTTAAGGCCAATAGCGAATTGGGGATGGGTCGAACCTCCACTTCTGCATGGTACTGCATTGTCCATATTGTGGGGAATATTTGGTCCTTCTGCGCCCGACGGTAGCCCTGTGGCGCCCTACTCGGAGGAACCAGCACAGCATCGTTATTACCGGGCTTGGACGCGGCTGGCGTGGTGCTCGCTTGTTTTAGCCAGGATCGTCTTTGGCTTGTGGATCCCTACTCAGCGACGATATCTCGCGCCTGGACGCCCTTGAGCCAACTGGCGAAGGCGCATAATGGATACACTTTTGAGCGTGGATAAAGAAATTTTGGCAAGCCGCGTGGCGGAGATCCAGTGGTGTCACTCGATCGATTTGGGCGCGGGCATCGTTACTCCCGGTATTAGCAAGACCAAGCACCTCAGCGATGCGGAGCTCCCCGAGATGGCGGGAAAGTCCGTGTTAGATATTGGAGCCTGGGATGGTCTCAATGCCTTCCTTGCCGAGCAAAAAGGTGCCTCCCGCGTTGTGGCGCTTGATCATTACGCCTGGGGGGTCGATATGGCGCGGCGAAATCTTTACTGGGCGGAGTGCACAGAAAAAGGGGTGTTTCCAGATTACCGCAAGGACGAGACTGAGTTCTGGAATGATTCTCTTCCCGGTAAAGCGGGGTTTGATCTAGCGCGCGAAGCGCTCGGGTCCAAGGTCGAATCCTATGTGGGCGACTTCATGAAAGTCTCTCCTGAGGCAATTGGAAGCTTCGATGTCGTCCTCTTCTTGGGCGTTCTATATCATCTTCGTGAACCTCTTGCGGCTCTCGAGCACGTTCGAGCGCTCACCACCGGCGTTGCGGTTATCGAGACCTCAGCGGTCTATCTCGGAAAAAATGACAACGATGGCTTGCTCCGCTTCTACGCCGGCAACGAACTCGACGGTGACTACAGCAACTATTTTGCACCCACGGCGAGCCCGCTAAACGGCATGGCGACCGCCGCGGGATTCTCGCGTACCGAGATCAAAGTAGGGCCTCCTCAGCTACGGCGCTCGGCGCGACGGGCTGAGCATCCCGTTGTCTATCGCCTGGTTCTCCACGCATTCGCCTAAGGCTCGCCACGCCAATGTTGGCAGATGCCCCATTACCCGTCCCTCCGTTTGAGCCTCGGTACAAAGACCGAGAATTCGTGGAGCGAAGATAGCTTTGGGTATCACCTCGGCAAGCAACCTAGGCTCGAGCAATCCTAGGTCGAGGGGATGCCGCCACGAAGACCTTCGTGAAGCAAAGATCAAGTCTTCTCCGCGTAGCGTATTGGGACCAGATTGTCCGCTAGGGAGCGAAAATACTAACGCGCCGTTGATTAGCAAGGCGCTGTGCATCTTCAAAAGACACAGCGTTATCTCAAAGCGTGCTAATGTGAGCGCCGGTGAAGCGCTACGATAGGGGCGGCGCATCGTGAAAGCTCGTTGCTACAGCACTGCTTGACGATGCGCAGTTAAAGACCGATAGCACTATGAGACGAAAAGCTCCGACTCATTGAGCCTCCCTTGAGGGATGGGTTTGAGTCATCGGCAAGGCGAAGATGCTGTCGCAGATAGGCGTTCCGGGGGGACGAGAGAGGGGCCGATGCTATGGACGTGGTCAATCCCATTGTCGGGCGTTGGATTGCTGATGCCAAGAGCAATCCCGATACTTTCTGGGGGGATGCGGCAGCGCAACTTCCCTGGTTTCGGACCTGGGAAAAGGTCTTTGCTACCCAGCCAGGATCGTCATTTGAATGGTTTGTCGGGGCACAGACCAATATCAGCTACAACGCCCTCGATCATCATGTCGGGCGGGGCTGGGGTGGCCACGCTGCACTTATCGCCCTCAATGAGGCGGGCGAGCAGCGGGTCTATACCTATGCGCAACTGCTTGCTGGGACCAAAGCCATCGCCGCAAGCCTCCGCAGCCTGGGGGTGGGACGTGGAGATCGGGTGGCGATCTACATGCCAACTATGCCCGAAGCGATAATGGCGATGCTTGCAAGCACTCGTATTGGGGCGATACACATCGTGGTCTTTGCTGGGTTTGGATCCGGAGCACTATCGGAGCGCATCCGTCTCGCTGGTGCCAAAGTCCTCTTGACT
>JAKASN010000441.1 GCA_021819025.1 Actinomycetes bacterium
TTTTCTTGACTACCTCGCATCGGCTTATGGGCCCAAGATGGAGTCGCCTGCGGTGCTCTTGGCGCACGCGGGTTCCGATAACGACCAGAGCTGGCTTGCCGCCCACGACGCTGGAACCGGGCCCTACTACATCGCCTCGGTCACACCCGGCCAGGAGTACTTATTGAAGAGTTACCCTGGGTATTGGGGTCCCAAGCCGTACTACACCACGGTGGATATCAAGATTATTCCGAGTATTTCCACTCAGGAGCTGGAGTTGCGGACTGGCAAGCTGACCATGCTCATGCATGGCCTCTCCACCTCGGCGATTGCAAGTTTCCGCTCTGACCCCTCCTTCAAGGTCTATGCCGTACCCACCTTGGAAACCCCGATGCTTTGGGTGAATCCGAATTCGGCGGCGCTTTCCTCAAGCGCGGTTCGCGACGCTCTCGCCAAGGCGATCAACCGTGCCGAGATCGTGAAGTTCATCTACCCGGGCCGCGCCACCGTGGCGACCCAGATCTACCCGGTAGGGGAACTCCCGGTCAACCAAGCCGTCGACAACCCCAGCTACGATCCCGCGGCGCTTCGCAAGGCGTTGGGAGCTTCCGGGACAAGCGCCACCCTGACTTTGGGTTACGACGCTCCGTCTCCTTCAGACGCCCAAATGGCGGCGCTTATTCAAACTGAGCTGGCGGCGGCGGGGCTGCACGTCACGATCCGCAGCTACACCTCGACCGCGTTGTATGGATACGCCGGCAATCCCAGCGGTGCGCCTGACCTCCTTGCCGTCACCAACTGGCCCGATGCGGCGGCTCCCGATACTTGGGCGAGAATCGTGATGACGCCTGGCGGCGGCCTCAACTACCTCAACTGCTCGGTTCCCTCGGGCACCAACTACCTCAACCAGGGACTTGCAACCACCTCGCCCGCAACAGCGAATCACTATGACGCTCTTGCTGGAGATGCTTTCGCCGCTTCGGGCTGCTGGGATCCCATTGCCAACCGGGGAGACACCATCGTCGCACCGAGCTGGATGAAGGGACTTGTCCATCAAGTGCCAGTGCCACGTACCTTGGTTTTGGCCGACCTTCACCCCTAGCCAATCGGAGCTGAAATGCGAAGTTCTGAGTTGTTTAACGAGGTGATCGAAGTGGGTAACACCCCACCTGCATCGCTGGTTGGCCCGGTCGCCGAAGTGAAGGACCTGCGCGTCTCTTTGCGTCGCGGCAGCACGCGCATCCAGGCGCTAAATGGGGTGTCGCTTGCGATCGCGCCGGGAGAGATCGTCGCCTTAGTGGGGGAGTCGGGTTCGGGGAAATCGGTGCTTGGCATGTCTCTGCTTGGGCTACTCCCGCGGCGCTCACAGCCGATGGTGAATGGGACAATCTCACTGCTAGGTCAAGACTTCACAGAGATTTCGCGTTCCAGATTGCAGAAGTTGCGGCGCCACAGCCTGGGGGCGGTTTTTCAGGATCCCATGAACTCGTTGAACCCGTCGATGAAGATTTCCCGGCAGCTCACCGAAGTTACCCGGGACCCTGCCAAGTCGCGCCAAAGCTTGGTCGAGGTGCAGATTGCCGAGCCAGACGCCATCTTGGGTCGCTATCCTTTCCAACTCTCGGGTGGGCAGCGTCAAAGGGTGATGATCGCCATGGCACTCGCCAAGGAGCCGGCGCTGGTGGTCGCAGACGAGCCCACTACCGCGCTGGATGTCACGGTGCAGGCCCAGATATTGCACCTCATCAAAGATTTGCGGGCAAATTTTGGGACGGGCTTTCTTTTTATCACCCACGATCTTGGCGTCGCAGCCGAAATCGCCGATAGCATCGTGGTCCTCTATGGTGGGCGCGTCCTTGAACAAGGCCCTGCCAAAGAGATCCTCTCGGATCCCCGGCATCCCTATACCAAAGCTCTGGTGGGAGCACGCCTGACCATGGATCAGGACCGAAGTCGACCCTTGGCACTTCGACACCGCGAAGCTCCCCCTGGCAGCGTCTCACTATTGGGGTGCCCATATGCGCAACGATGCCCGTCGGCACTGGCGATATGCCATGAGGAATTTCCCTTGCCTACCCGGCTCTCTTCGCATTGGCAGATCTTTTGTCACTATCCAACCCCGACGGCGGTAAGTCTTGGCATGGGAGCGCCGGTGGCGATCTGCGATGCCGCAGAGGTTGCGGGCGTCGCTGCAAGCGAAGTGGTCCTCGAGGCGGTGGGCATCGAGAAGCGCTTCGCATCGCGTGGAACTTCCAAGGCAAAACAACGACTGGCGCTCAGCAACGTCGATCTCCGGTTGCACCGCGGTGAAGTGGTAGCGGTGGTAGGCGAGTCGGGATCGGGTAAATCGACGTTGTTGCGGATTCTCGCCGGACTTGAAAGTGCCACCTCGGGAAGCCTGGAACGAGGTTCCGGCCCGATGCCCAAGATGGTCTTCCAGGACGCTGGCGCCTCCTTGACGCCCTGGATGACGGTGGAGGATCTCCTCCGCGAGAGCCTGCTTAGCGCCGGTCTCTCCAAGGCGGTCCTCGCCGAGCGGGTGAGTGAAGTCGTAGCGTCTGTGGGCTTGGCACCCTCGGTTCTGTCTGCCAAAGCTGGCTCGCTCTCAGGCGGCCAGCGCCAGCGCGTTGCCATCGCGCGCTGCGTCGTGGCCCCTCCCGCGGTGTTGCTTTGCGACGAGCCCACCAGCGCTCTGGATGCATCGCTGGTGGCGGGCACATTGAATCTCCTCCTCGCGCTCAAGGACTCGCTCGATATGGCGATGGTCTTTGTCACCCATGACCTCGCGGTGGCGAGATATGTGGGATCTCGCATCATGGTCATGTTGGCGGGCCGGGTTGTGGAGGCGGGACCCTCCGAGGAGCTATCCTCTCGTCCACGCCACCCCTATACCCGGATGCTCATGGCTTCGCTTCCGGGTATAGGGACCGGATTACCAGCGGTGATTAGCGAAGCGAGCCACGACTCCCCCGATGAG
>JAKASN010000442.1 GCA_021819025.1 Actinomycetes bacterium
TTCCGATCTCACTCCTGGCCCCCACTTCTCCGAGTTCTACCGACAAAACTAGCTCTCCGCATCAAAGTAGGGTACGACACTTTCTGATCCGCGAAGGGCAAGCTCGGGAAGGCCAGTTGAAACTGAGGGTCCCAGAGAACTGAAGAGGCGCCCCATTTTTGGACAGGTACCTAAGCTTTGAGCACTGAGGCGGACCCCATCCTTTGAACAATCTTACCGCCACGTTAAGACGGATACGAGCGTTATTGTTTTACGGCTCTGGCAAAGCGGTCCCGGGTGATCTTGTATCACTCCCACTCCGGATCTCGATGCGCTGAAACACTGCAATCAAAGACGACGTGACTCTGTTCTCGCCGCTGCGGTAAGTGAAGAGCGCTCGGCTGGCCATGATTAGTAGCACCGCAAAAGCCGCACGCAGACCCAGAGCGTTAGATGTCCAGCAGCATCCATGCGACTTGACCTCCTTTTTATGTCCACTTCATCACCAAGTTCTCTGTCGATACGCTAAACCGACCGCTGTCGAGCACTTTGACGCTCGACGGAGGCGTCAGTACTTCAACCTCACCTCGAGAGCGTCTGACTGGAACTCCGTATCCGTCGAGCGACCACGGGTAGGCGAACTTTTCGGTCAAGAGATGCGCTTTGCCACCCAGTCGGACCATCGTGCCTTCTGGAAGATTCTCGGCACGCTCTCGGAAGACCCTTTTGGCACGCTGGTCATCAGTTCGCTCACGTCTGAGTTGTTCATCAATGTCCTTGGTCAGTCCCGAGAAGGACTGGTCAAAGGTGCCCCACGCGGCCAGATACTCATCGTGTCGACTCCTGTTGCACTTCCCGCAGGGTCGATGGCCCGCGGAGAGTGCGGTGGCCTCATCCAGGAAGAAAAGGTCCGTGTACGTCTTCGGCTTCATGAAGTCATCAGGATTCTCGAGCGCCGACGTAACGCAGTAGATCCAGTTTTGGTGATGGTGCTGCTTCGTTATCTCACCGTCTTTGTCGATCGGCCCGCGGTTACCGCACTGCGAGAAGGTGCCTTGCCGAAGAGCCACGAATCCTTCAGGGTCCACGATCGCGATATTCACACCTACCAATCCTGCTTTCGTATTCTCGGATCCATCAAGATCGCGTACAGATAACTGGGCCTCAGATCTTGGAGTTGAGCAGTCGAATGGAGAGGTACCATCTCGTACGCGGTCTCCATCTGTGCCTCCTTGAGATTTCATCCAACCGTTCCAACGTTGCTGAAAATGGTTCCTAATTGTACATCTAGCCTTGAGAAAGAAAACTCGTGGCCGCATGATCCCATAGCGCGGGTTTTGGGCTAAAACGACTGCAATGTTGGGTTTTTGTTGGGTGGGCGCGAGCCAAAATCTACTAAACAATTAGCTCTGACCAGCATAAATGTGGTGGGCCCGGCGGGACTCGAACCCGCGACCAAGGGATTATGAGTCCCCTGCTCTAACCGACTGAGCTACAGGCCCGGATAGATCCTAATTGCGAAGGCGGGCTGCCCGCGTCGGGTAAATCTCGAGTTACCGGCGCTTCTCGATATCAGCCGCGCCTAGTTTGCACTATGTGGACCTTAACGGAGATATCGGCGAGCACTTCTCATCCCAGCCATCCCACGAGGACGAATCTCTCCTGGGTGCTTTAACGAGCGCCAACATCGCATGCGGCTTCCATGCGGGTGACCCTTTGACGATGCACAATACGGTATTGCGATGTAGATCAGCAGGGGTTCGCGTCGGCGCACACCCCTCCTATCCCGATCTCGCTGGCTTTGGGCGTCGCTATCTGCAGATGGCCCGTGGAGAGCTGTCCGCAGCCGTTATCTACCAGATCTCGGCCCTCGCAGGCATATCCCAAGCGAGCGGTGCAAAGCTGGGTTATGTGAAAGCACACGGCGCGCTCTACAACCGAGTCTTTGGAGACGACGGTGAAGCCGAAACTTTTGTTGAGGCGGTCGCCGACTTCGACGACTCCCTGGTAATACTCGGACAACCTGATAGCGCCCTCGATAATGCGTGCCGCAAGCGAGGGATTCGCTTTGTTCGCGAAGGCTTCGCAGATCGTCGCTACGACCGCCATGGTGCTTTGCTGCCGAGATCTGACCCCCGAGCCCTGATTGGCAGCCTCGAGGAACAGGTTAGCCAAGCGCTTGCCTTCGCCCACGGCACGATGATCGAGGCCATCGACGGCATCAATATCCACCTTGAGGTGGACTCGATCTGTGTCCACGGCGACAGCCGCGATGCTGGCGCAGCGGCACTCGCGATACGCTGCGCACTAACGGCAGATGGAATCCCGGTAGCGCCGTTTTGTTGAGCTTTGCAGACTACGGCGAGACCGCAGTGATCTTCAGCTCCGAGGTACCTTCGGAGGTCGCCGACGTTTGCAACGCCGTCAGTCACTCTCAACCGACCTTCTTGGACGATCTCATCGCTACGAGACACTACGGGCTCGCGGTCTTTGACCCCACCACAACCACCAGTCGCGACGTCAAAAAGTTCCTCCGAGAAAAAGCCACCCAAGGAGCTGCTTCGACTAGAGAGGCGAAGCGGGTAACTCTCGCCATCGTCATCGACGGCCAAGACCTAGATTTCGCATCCAGCTCCAGTGCATCGACTGTGGCAGAGCTCGCCGAGGAGCTCAAGCGTCACCCCTTCAAGATTGCGCACTTCGGATTTTCGCCGGGGTTCCTCTATCTCGATGGCTTGGCGGAGAAATTTCGCCTCCCACGAAGAGAGACGCCGCGGACGGCTATCTCCCCGGGATCGGTGGCCATCGGTGGCAATTACCTGGGAATTTATTCTACGGAGACTCCCGGTGGCTGGAACGTGATCGGGCACACTTCGGCGCAACTATTTGACGCGAAGCGCATGCCGCCCATAGATCTTGTTCCCGGAGACGAAGTCGCCTTTCAAATCGTCGATTCACTCCCTTATGCACCCCCA
>JAKASN010000443.1 GCA_021819025.1 Actinomycetes bacterium
CCACCCCAATTTCGATAAGCTTGTCGCCCGTCTCGTCCTTGAGTTCGGTGGGAAACGGTCCAGCGCCAACGCGGGTGAGATAGGCCTTGGCGATTCCGACGATGGTATCGATGTTCCTCGGGCCAATACCGCTTCCGGTACTCGCGCCACCAGCAGTTGGGGATGAAGAAGTCACGAAAGGATAAGTTCCGTGGTCGAGATCGAGAAAAGTCGCCTGTGCCCCTTCAAGGAGGATCTCTTTGCCGGATGCGATGGCACGATGGAGAATATTTACCGTATCGGCGATATGGGGAGCGATCTTGGGAGCGTACTCGTCGAGGTAGCGCTCGGAAATCTCCTTAGCCGAGAGTGGGAGGCGATTATAGGCCTTGGAGAGGACGAGGTTCTTCTCGCGCAGCGCGACATCGAGCTTCTCGCGAAATATTTTCGGGTCGAGAAGGTCTTGAACCCTGAGCCCGATGCGGCTCGCCTTATCCGCATAGGCCGGCCCGATCCCTCGTTTGGTAGTACCCAGAGCATTCTTACCAAGATATCGCTCCGAGACTTTATCGATCTCGAGGTGATACGGCATAATGAGATGCGCTGACCCAGAGACTAGGAGGCGGCTAGTATCAACACCCCGCGCCATGAGGCTTTCCATCTCTCGAA
Organism: Actinomycetes bacterium; assembly: GCA_021819025.1. GTDB lineage: Bacteria > Actinomycetota > Acidimicrobiia > Acidimicrobiales > Acidimicrobiaceae > Acidithrix. Next base: position 649 of record JAKASN010000443.1, read on the forward strand.
TGAGAACTCCCGGCTCTACAACAACGCCATTTCCAATCACGCAAATAGCTCGCTCGGAGAGTATTCCCGATGGAATAAGCGAAAGAGCAAAGGACTTTCCGTCCACTACGACGGTGTGTCCGGCATTATGACCGCCTTGGTAGCGAACTACGTAGTCGCACTTCGAGGCCAACAGGTCGGTGAGCTTTCCCTTGCCCTCATCTCCCCATTGAGTTCCCACAACCAACTTGACCGGCAAGTGACACCTCCAAATATTGCGACTTCTTCTACGAAAAAGTCCATGGAAATGCTACTTGCCACGAAGGCTAAGTAAGTATGACCACCGCAGGATTGCCAGGATCAATGCTGGCGTGAATGGTGTCACCCTCACCAAAGCGTCCTTCGAGTATTGCCGTTGCCACGCTGTCGCCGAGTGTGCGCTGCACTACTCTTCGCAGGGGTCGCGCCCCAAATTCTGGATCGAACCCTTCTTCGGCCAAGAGCGCCTTGAGCGCCGGAGCCACTTCGAGGCTGATGCGCCGCGCTGCGAGACGTTTACGAACGTCATCGATTTGAATCTCCACGATGACATCGAGATCAGCTCGTGTCAAAGCGCTGAAGCGGATAATCTCATCGATGCGGTTGACGAACTCTGGCTTGAAGAACTGCCGGGGGTCCACCGACAAGTTCGACGTCATAATGAGAACGGTATTGGTGAAGTTGACGGTTCGGCCCTGACCGTCGGTCAGCCTCCCGTCATCGAGAACTTGGAGGAGAACGTTGAACACATCGGCGTGCGCCTTTTCAACTTCGTCGAGCAGTACCACGGCATAGGGGCGACGGCGTACCGCTTCAGACAACTGACCTCCCTCGTCATAGCCGACGTATCCCGGAGGTGCGCCGATGAGCCGGGCTACGGTATGGGACTCCTGATATTCTCCCATATCGATACGGATCATGGCTTTCTCATCATCGAAGAGAAACTCGGCGAGACCTTTGGCCAGTTCCGTCTTCCCGACGCCGGTGGGACCCAAAAACAAGAACGACCCGATAGGACGATTGGGGTCGGAGAGGCCGGCCCGTGAACGGCGGATGGCATTCGAAACAGCGTGGATAGCAGCATCCTGGCCCACCACGCGGTGGTGTAGGTCATCTTCCATGCGCAAAAGCTTGCCCATCTCGCCCTCAAGCATCTTGGATACCGGTATTCCGGTGGCATTAGAGACCACTTCAGCGATATCTTCTTCGCCGACCTCTTCTTTGAGCATCTTCATGCGGCTCTGCAGCTCTGCCAGCTCGGCTGTTTCTGCCTTTATCGACTCCTCCAAACCAGGAATAAGGGAATAGAGAATCTCCGAGGCGGCGTCCAGGCGGCCCTCGCGGCTCATCTGTTCGGCACGACTGCGCTGGGATTCCAACTCTCCCTTCTTGGATCGGATGCTCTCGATTTTGGCCTTTTCGAGTTGCCAGTGGCTTACCATCGCTGAACGTTGCTCGTTTAAGTTGGCGAGCTCTTCCTCGATTCGCGCCAGGCGCTCCGTGGAGGCGCTGTCACTCTCCCGCGCCAAGGAGATCTTTTCAATTTCGAGTTGGCGAATGCGCCGATCGACGACGTCGATCTCGGTGGGCAGGGAGTCAATCTCGATGCGGAGGTGGCTTGCCGCTTCATCGACCAAGTCGATGGCCTTGTCCGGCAGAAAGCGGTCGGTGATGTAGCGATCGGAAAGAACGGCGGCAGCTACCAAGGCGGAGTCTTGAATCCGCACCCCGTGAAATACTTCGTAGCGCTCCTTGAGGCCGCGAAGTATCGCAATGGTCGCCGCAACTGAGGGCTGATCCACCATGACGCGCTGAAATCTTCGCTCCAACGCGGGGTCTTTTTCGATGTATTTCCGGTACTCGTCAAGCGTGGTGGCCCCGACCATGCGAAGTTCGCCACGAGCAAGCATCGGCTTGAGCATGTTAGAGGCATCCATGGCGCCTTCCGCGGCACCAGCCCCCACCACGGTATGCATCTCGTCGATGAAGGTAATTATCTCGCCTTCAGAGGATGATATCTCCGCCAGCACCGCCTTGAGGCGCTCCTCAAACTCGCCACGGTACTTTGCCCCGGCAACCATCGAGGCGAGGTCTAGCGCGATGAGCCGCTTTGTCTTGAGACCCTCGGGAACATCGCCCTCGACGATGCGAAGGGCAAGGCCTTCTACGATGGCGGTCTTACCTACTCCGGGCTCGCCAATAAGAATGGGGTTGTTCTTGGTGCGTCGAGAAAGAACTTGGATGACACGACGACTCTGCTCATCCCGGCCTATAACGGGATCGAT
>JAKASN010000444.1 GCA_021819025.1 Actinomycetes bacterium
GGCACCACCCAGGCGGTGGAGAAGGCGAAAAAGATCCGGGGTCGTGAGGCACTCGAATAGTGGTCGTTAATCACCACGTAAGCGACTGAACCAAACGAGCCTCCTCCGATACCCTGGGCAGCGCGAGCGGCGACGAGAAACCAGATACTGGGACTCAGGGCCGACATGACGAGACCGAATTGAAAAATTATCCCGCCAATAAGTAGCGAGAAACGCGGCCCCTTGGACTTAGCAAGTTCGGAAAGCGCGACCACGCCGATGATCTCCGCAAGAAGATAGCTGGTGAGGACCATAGAAAGCTGGGTCGTAGTGTGAAAAGCGGACCCGATGGCTCCAAGAGCCGCGGTGGCGGCCATGTTTTCGAACGCTGCCGCAGTGACGAGCGAGACGAGACCAACACTCAATAATGCATTCTTGCTCTTCAACAACGGTACTACTCTTCCAGGGGGCGGACAAAAGCGAGGTCCTTGGTGTCACGGCCCTCAACCACTTTAGGATTCAAAACTCCATTACACATCGAGTCACTGACCCGGAGCGAGAACTTCACCCCTGCTGGGTGAGTGACTACGCGCATGGGATCCTTCCGCCTATTCGCTGGCGCAGTAGTGGTCCTCGGCGCGCTTTTACTTCGCAGGTCTGATCTCGCAGGCGGCGCGACGAGCATCGCGCCAAGTTTGGCTTCCGTGAGTGCCATAGAGCCCAGCTCAGGTCTTTAGCTGCGCTAAGACAACCCGGGAGGTTAGGGCGGGCGGCTCTGGGCTCGGCGACGGGATCGATAACTTTGTTTGAAAGCTTGTCCAACTAGCCTGTTAAAGCTCGGCTAATCGAGCAGAGTCACTCAAGCGGTGCAGCTTCGCCGCTGCCAAGCGCGCGCGAATAATTTTGAGGACGATGGCGTTTTATGTCTGTGTCGGATGAACTTGTAGTCAAAGGTGCTCGAGAGCACAACCTCAAGGATGTGAGCCTCAGCATCCCGAGAAATCGTCTCGTGGTCTTTACCGGCCTATCCGGATCTGGCAAGTCTTCCTTGGCCTTCGATACCATCTTTGCCGAAGGGCAGCGTCGTTATCTGGAGTCTCTCTCTTCGTACGCGCGGCAGTTTCTCGGTCAGCTCGATAAGCCCGACGTGGATCAAATCGACGGCCTTTCTCCGGCGATTTCCATCGACCAGAAGTCGGCGCCGCGCAATCCTCGCTCTACGGTGGGGACCGTGACCGAAGTGCATGATTACCTTCGCCTTCTCTTCGCGCGCGTCGGGATCCAGTACTGCCATCGCTGCGGGACACGCGTTGAGCGCCAAACTCCCCAGCAGATCGTTGATCGGCTCATGGAGATCGACGAGGGGACGCGCTTTTTCGTCATGGCACCCCTGGTGGAGGGGAGAAAAGGCGAGTATTCAGCCCTTCTGCGAGACATGGCTCGCCGTGGTTTTGCGCGCGCACGCGTCGACGGGGAGATCATTCAATTAGACCAGGGCGGCGTTGATCTTGCTCGTTATGAGAGTCACAACATCGATGTCGTAGTGGATCGTTTGGTCCGTCGTGACGGGATCGAGAAGCGCCTAACCGACTCGGTGGAGACAGCTTTAGAGCTTGGCTCGCGGAGAATCAAGATCCTCGTCCTCCCCGTTGAAGAGGGTTCGTCGGAGCGCGAGATGGTCTTCTCCGAGATGCTCGCGTGCAATAGTTGCGGGATAAGTTTTTCTGAACCTGCGCCGCGAAACTTCTCCTTTAATTCCCCCTACGGCGCGTGTTTGGCGTGTTCGGGACTTGGTACCAGCGTGGAAGTAGATCCTGCACTGGTGGTGCCCGACGAGAGTCTCTCTCTTTATCAGGGAGCTGTGGCACCCTGGGCGCAAGTTCGTTCGGACTTTTATCTAAGCGGGCTCGAAGCCCTGGCTATCAAGATGTCGTTTGACATGAAGACGCCGTGGCGAGATCTTTCTCCGGCGGTTCGCGATGAGGTTCTCTATGGCAAGCATGGCTACCGCCTCAAAGTACGACTCGGAACGCGCTACGCCAAGAGCGAAGTGAATATTAAGTTCGAAGGTGTAGTTCCGTGGCTGAAGCGACGCTATGAGACGGCATCTTCGGATGGCGCCAAGGAGATGGTGCGGGCGTTCATGAGTGACGTCAAGTGCCAAGCTTGCCATGGGCAGCGCCTCAAGCCGGAGTCGCTTGCTGTTTTGGTGGGTGGCGAATCGATTGCCAGCCTCTCAGGGATGTCGATAGCAGGCTGCGTAGAGACGGTGCGTAATTTCTCCTTTGACTCACGCCAATCGATCATTACCAACCCCATCTTGCGGGAGGTCTCTTCGCGGCTACGCTTTCTCCTCGACGTGGGACTGGACTATCTCACTCTGGATCGCGCCGCCAATACCCTCTCGGGCGGGGAAGCGCAGCGCATCCGCCTCGCCTCACAGATAGGAAGCGGCCTCACCGGAGTATTATACGTGCTCGACGAGCCCTCCATCGGTCTGCACCAGCGCGACAATCATCGCCTCATCGAAACCCTGATGCGCTTGCGCGATCTTGACAACTCCGTCATCGTGGTGGAACACGACGAGGACACCATTCGTTCGGCGGATTACGTCGTCGATATCGGACCGGGAGCAGGAGAAAAAGGCGGCAGGGTGGTGGCAACAGGCAGTGTTGCCGACATTATCGCCGAAGCGGGCTCGATTACCGGGGATTATTTGGCCGGACGCAAGAGCGTTGACTATCCGAAATGGCGTCGCGAGCCGGGTAAGCACTGGCTTGAAGTCGTTGGAGCTGCGGCCAACAATCTCAAGGGGATCGATGTTGCGATACCGCTGGGCTGTTTCGTGGCGGTCACGGGAGTATCAGGATCCGGTAAGTCAACTTTGGTGAACGATATTCTCAGGAATGCTCTCATGCAGAAGATCTATCGCTCAAAAGTCGCTCCGGCTCGCCACCGTGCAATTGTGGG
>JAKASN010000445.1 GCA_021819025.1 Actinomycetes bacterium
TCTTTGGGATTCCCCCCGAGTATCCAATGAGACCGGTGGTCTGAGCGGCAAGATCCGCATCGGTGGCGCGAACCGAACGAATCGGCCCCACTTTGGGCGCGTCTTGTGATTGAAAGACCGCCATATAACGAGTCAGTCCGCCCTCGACCATCTCCTCATAAACCACGTCGGTGCGATCGAGTCCAGATTGGGGCCAGGCGGGCTGCGCATTGTCGATCTTGACCATTAGCGCAGGACGGGTGGGACTTGGACCGCCAGGGGTAACCGGAAGTCCGGTGAGGGGATAGGTCTCGGCCGGGACCGTGGTGGTCGTGGCTGGCTTTGCCGTACTCGTAGTCGTCGCAGAAGTTGAACTCGTGCTGCCGCAAGCGCCAAGCACGCCGGCACCGAAAACGGGCAACAGGATTAGTAGGACTTTGCGCTGGTACAAGATCGTTCCTTTTCTTCTGCTTAGAACTCGGAGATTTCGATGATTCTCTCGTCGGTTGAGACGTCACGCAATTCTGGTATAAACCAAAACTGGGCAAAGAGGCACCGATCGCGATCTTTCGAAGGCGGCACCCTTATCGCATCGGCCTTTTGAAGCGCCGAAAGCAATGCGGGTGGGAACCTCGTTACCGTCATCGCTGCCACGTCGGCGGCAATGTCGCGACCGAGCATTTCTCTGGTGTATACCACCGGAACAAAGCGGGGACTGATACTGGCCATCGTCCGTCTAAAGGACCTCAAGCGCGCTTCAAAGACAACTTCGCCGCTTCGCAGTCTCACCAGCTCACGAGCGAGAACCGCCTCAAGTTCCAAACGAGTTAGCAGTTCCAACGCCCCACTAGTGACCACTACCGCGCCAAGGCGACCCGGCGCCACGATACAGGTGGCGTTGATCTGTGGCTCTTCAAGGAGATAAACCGGCGGCATGTCGATTCCGATACTCGCCGTTATTCCCTCGACCAGCGAGGTCAGCCGAGGGGCCGAACTATTGTCCAGCTCGACGAGGTCGAGCATCGCGGTCTCATCCCCACCGCTTTGCAGATAAAGTGAGAATCCGATGAGCAGGGCGGCGGCGAAGATCGCTACCCCGATGAGTGCCGAAACGTTGTCGGGAACTCCCACCGCGCCAATCAATGCCCCGATCGCAGCACCAAGGACGACTCCGGCGAGTCCACTCGCCATAAGGTAGTAGGAAAGAACCTCGACAGCACCTTTTTTGGGGTCGAAGCTTTCCACTCCTCCCCAAATCTTGAATGTGCTTTGCTTTGCCATAACTAGCCGCCCTATTAGAATCGCGTCACTTCGAGAGCGCCTCTTCAAAAGCGCCTATGTACACCTTGGCAAGGTTTTCCATTGAGAACGCTGACGCACGAAGTAGACCGTTAGAGACTAGCCGCTCCTTGAGGGCATCATTTTGCAGAATCAAATCTATCGACGTAGCGAGGGCATTCGCATCCCCAACTTCCACCAGTAGCGCCTCCTGGTTGTCGCGAACCACGTCTCGATAGCCCGAGATGTTCGAGGCGACAATAGCAGCTTGTGAGGCCATCGCCTCCAACAGCACCACCCCGAAAGATTCCCCATAAAGGCTCGGCGCCACGTAGACGTCCGCCGCTCGGAGTCTCAGCGCCACTTCGGCATCAGAAATTCTTCCCAGCCAGTGAACATTGTCAAGTTTAGAGTACTTTCGATGCAAGAACGGGCTCTCAGGTCCATCCCCGGCGATCCAAAATTCCGCTTCACTGGCGATCATCGGTATCGCTTCGAGGAGAATTTCCAGTCCCTTACGGCTTTCGTGCCGACCAAGAAACAAGACGGTCTTGTTCGCTTTTGGCCAGCTCGGACTCGAGGAAAACCTCTCGAGATCGACGCCATTTCCCACGATGCGATACTCTCCGCCAATCACCCGCTTGGCGGTCTGCGCCGCCTCTTCTGAAACTGCGAAGCGATTCGCGAGACGACTCGCCAAATGCTTGATAACTTTGCCCCAAGCCAAATAGGGCACCGATACTCCTTGACGGTGAAAGGTGCCAATCACCGGGACACTAACCGATGCAAGGGTGACCAGCGACGGACCAGGAGCGAGCGGCTCGTGCAAGTGGACCACGTCGAAGTCGGATCGCCGCAACGTGGTACGCAGATTGTTCAAGGTCATGGCGCGAAGTCCAGTCGGAGCTACCGAGCCGTTGGCGCGCAGGCGCAGGGAGGGACCGAGACAAACCATTTCGTATGGAGGCTTGACATCATCACACGGCGCAAGGAGCTCAACCTCGTGACCTAAGCGACGCATCGACTCCGTCAGACCGACTACTTGGCTCTGGACTCCACCGGGATAACCCAAGCTATACGGGCATACCACCGCGATTTTCACTATCTCTAGGCTAAGTCGATTTGCGAATAATCCCTGCCCTCACAGCAACCTTTAGCCACCGAATCTCATATCACCTCGGCCTCAGCCGCTCGCCCAGTCCGACTACTCATCTCGCGGCATATCCTCAAGGCACTGGTGGGTGGCTGGTAATTCTGATACGCGGTCTCGACCAGGGCCCTCCCTATGTGCTTCGCACACCTGGCGTCTCACCTGAAACCTGCCTTTACGAGCAGGCATCTTTTACCATTGACACCCAAGCGCGGTCAAGCACTGATTCGGACCGCCAGATGGCACGACTTCATAAGCGGCGCGCAAAACGCATCTCGCGCTGACTCGGCGCGGTCACCCTTGGGACCACCGGCGCAGAAACGACATGAAAAAGCACCGTACGCAATAACTAACTCTTCAAGCCCGGCTCTTGGCTCGTCGTCGACAAATCCCTCCCTGGTAGCCCAAACCAAAGCCATCTAGGGCCGGGCGGAATCTCTCGGTTGAGTGCGGGCATCTCTTGGCGCAAGGCATTGCTGCCCCGATTGTCTCCATCGGTAACCAAATAAGACAGGATCTGCAGTGATTCGCCAGGAGGC
>JAKASN010000446.1 GCA_021819025.1 Actinomycetes bacterium
ATTATGTTTCAGTCTTGCGGTGGATACCGCCCGCGCCATGAACCGATCAAAATACGTCAAGATCGCGCTGCTAATCCTCACTTTCGCTGTCGTTCAGCGTTCCCAGTTGGGCACGCTTTCCATCCAAGGCATTCACCCCGACTTTCTTCTCGCTGCCACCGCAATCTTCGGACTTCTTGAAGGTCGCGAGAGCGGAGCGATAATCGGCTTTATGTTTGGCCTGTTGGCGGACTCTTTTTCTTCAGTTCCATTTGGCATCTCTAGCCTTGTTTACACGGTGGTTGGTTACGTGGCAGGAATGATCGAGGTTACCTCGCTCCCTGAGTCACGAGTGCTTGAGACCATCATCGCCGCAGCGAGTTCCGCGGGTGGGGTGATTTTGCTCGACGTAGTTCTTCGGCTGCTTGGCGAGCAGAGTGTACTTGACCACCTCTTGGTTCGCGCGATAGTGGTATACGCGGTGTTAGGAGCTCTATTATCCCTGTTTGCGATACCCGCATTCCGATGGTTTCTCAGACTTGGCCTTGAGGAGCGACCTCCGAGTCGACGTAGCGCCAGATACTAGGCAAGGGGCACTGTAATGAGTTTTTTTGAGAGTGGGAAGCCGTCTTCGTCGGCGCTTTCCGAGCGGCGACGCACCCGCGCGATTGGATTTGCGGTACTGAGTCTCTTCGTGGCCTTGATCGCACGCCTCTATTCGCTGCAGGTTCTACAAAGCCCCACCTACCAATCCCTGGCAAACCAGAATCAAGTTAGAATTATCACTACCGCGCCACCGCGGGGACTGATCGTCGATCGCAATGAGAATCTTCTCGTAGGAAACCAGGTGGTGGAGTCAGTTACTATCTCCCAGGGTGACACCTCCCAACCAGCACTTCTGGCACGCTTGGCAACCGAGCTTGGGGTGCCCCTCGCCCAAATCAAAGCGAGCGTCGCTTCCTCCCAAAACAGCCCCTACGCCCCGATTCCTGTTGCCTTCAATGTCTCCAAGGACAAGATCATCTACATGAAAGAGCACCCTGGCCTCTTTCCAGGTGTCTCAGCCCAATTGACTACCCAGCGTGTCTATCCGGAAGCGACGACGGCAGCGCAAGTATTGGGTTATGTCAGCCAAATCAGCCAATCCGAACTCGCCCAAGCTTCCGCGCAGGGCTACCAAGCTGGCGACCAGGTGGGGCAGGCGGGTGTGGAGGCAAGCTTCGAGCCTTATCTTCGCGGGGTGCCGGGCAAGAAGACCTTGCAAGTGAATTACGCCGGTCAAGTTGTTGGCACTCTTGCTAACGTGCCCGCCAAGCCGGGCAACAACGTGGTTCTGACCTTGGATCTTGGCTTGCAAAAGGCCGCGCAGAGCGCGCTCGCGGGCGAAATTGCGCACCTTACCAATAGCTATGACCCCATCTTCCACAAGTACTTCACCAACCTCACCGGGGCGGCAATCGTCGAAAATGTCCAAAATGGCCAAGTATTGGCGATGGTCTCATACCCGACCTATAACCCCTCGGTGTGGGTAGGTGGGATTTCCCAGGCACAATACAATCAGATTACTTCGACCGCCAGCGGTGACCCAAGCCTCAATCGCGCCATAGACGGACTCTATACTCCGGGTTCGACCTTCAAGCTCGCGACGGCTTCGGCTGCTTTGACGAGTGGATTGATCTCGCCCTATGCCTATATCGACGACACCGGCATCTTCAACATTCCAAACTGCAAACCCGGTTCGGGGCTGTGCAGCTTCCATAATGCTGGTGGTGAACACCTGGGACCAATCGACATCACCACAGCTATTTCAGCTTCCGACGACGTGTTCTTCTACACCCTCGGATATGACTTCTACGCCAATACCGCCAAGTACGGTAATACTCCGATACAAGATATGGCTGCCAAGTATGGCTTTGGGTCGCCAACGGGGATCGCCTTACCAGGCGAAGCATCAGGCCTGGTGGATTCCCCAGCGATTCGCGCGCTGCTGCACAAGAAGTATCCCCAGGCCTACCCCTACGACACCTGGTATACAGCAGATCAAATCGAGATGGCCTTCGGCCAGGGGGAGACCGAGATCACTCCTTTGCAACTCGCCAACGCCTATGCGACGTTCGCAAATGGGGGAACGCGGTATGTCCCCCAAATCGCGGCGGGAATCGTCAGCCAACAGGGAAAGTTGGTAAAGCAGTTCAATCCGCAGGTGGTGACGCACATTACCATGAGCGCACTAGACCGCGCTACCATCCTCAATGGGTTCCAAGGAGTTATTTCCAATCCCATTGGTACTGCCTATGGTGCTTTCCTCGGTTTCCCCCTTTCGAGCTATCCCCTCGCAGGAAAGACCGGAACCGCTTCAGTGGCAGGCCTCGAGCCCGACTCCTGGTTCGTTGCATTTGGGCCGCTTCCGACGCCTAAGTACGTGGTAACCGTGGTAATCGAACATGGCGGTTATGGAGCGTCTGCCGCAGCGCCGGTAGTGCGGCAGATCTTTGACTACCTCCGCACCCATAACATTGGTGCTCCGGTATTTTCCCAGCCTCACATTCCCGCGGGAGCAACGACATACGCTCGCTATGGAATAACCAGTTCCACCTCCTCCGTCCCGAGCAAGACCAGCACGACCTCCTCACCATCCACGACACTGGCCTCTGGAACCAAGGGGTAGAGCCTTGGTTTTGTGCCCGGAGCGCGTTTAAGATCCCGAGTGGCCAAGAGATAGTTGCCGAGTCACCGTTATCGACGCGCCCGCTGGACTAGACTGGTGTCTAAATGGCAACCTTTGTGATTTGGATCGCGTTATATGCGAGGCGAATTGTTTTTGGAACGAGAGACTCGTTTCAATTGACGTCTGGCGATGCACTCGCGATACGGATTTCACTAGGTGCTACCCCAGTAATTGTCGGTAGCGTTTTGGACAGTGCCGAACGGGTTGATTCAACAGAGATAGCTGCAGCTGCAG
>JAKASN010000447.1 GCA_021819025.1 Actinomycetes bacterium
GCAGGCCATGCTAGACAGTTTTCCGGGAATCCCAATCTACAACGGATTCGGGCAGACGGAGATGAGTTCGGTTACCTGCGTGTTGCGCGGCGAAGATGCGGTGCGCAAGATGGACTCAGTCGGCAAGCCCATCGTGAACGTCGAGGCTCGCCTCGTCGATGGCAATATGCGAGATGTGCCCGTGGGTGCCGTCGGGGAGATTGTCTACCGGGGTCCGACCGTGATGCAGCGTTACTGGGGTAGGCCCGAAGCTACGAAGGAGGCGTTCGCGGGTGGATGGTTTCATTCCGGGGATCTCTGTCGCATGGACGATCAAGGCTACATAAAAGTAGTCGACCGCACCAAGGACATGATCATCTCCGGCGGGGAGAACATCTACTGCGCCGAGGTCGAAGCGGTCATTGACGGCCACGCGAAAGTGAAGGAGGTAGCACTCATCGGAGTGGCCGATGAGAAGTGGGGCGAGACTCCCTTGGCAATCATCGTGCCCGCTGACTCATCCGACCCGCCGAGCGAGGCTGAGATCATCGCTTACTGCAGGGAGCAACTTGCCTCTTACAAGAAGCCGACTGCGGTGATCGTGGTTGACGAGTTGCCGCGTAATGCCAGCGGTAAGGTGCTCAAGACCCGCCTCCGGGAGCAGTTCGGGCGATAACCTCGCGGTCACGGTCGCGGCACAAGATGGGGCTGGGGTACCGGATTTACTAGCGAGCGGTACGCGGTCATGCAAACCCACGCTGGTGTCAGCACCTAATTGCCCAGCGTGGGACGCGGTGTTGGGCTGAAACGAGACGAAAGAGGTGGTAGCAGTGGCCTACGATATCGAACCCACGATTCTATGGAGACCTTCTGGGGAGAGGGTTGCAACAGCGCAGATCACGCGATACCTCCGTTGGCTCGACGAGACGCGAGGTTTGAAGTTTGGCAGCTACAACGCCCTGTGGGAGTGGTCGGTCGATCGACCGGAAGATTTTTGGGGATCCCTATGGGACTTTTTCGATATCCAGGCTTCTCAGCCCTACGAAGCGGTATTGGTAGCAAGCTCGATTGCGGAGACGCGATGGTTTCCCGGTGCCCGACTGAACTATGCTGAACACGTTTTCCGCCATGGTGACCCGACGAAGCCAGCCATCCTCTTCGCCGGCGAGGACCGCGGAGTCGCGGCAATCTCGTGGCTGGAGTTGCGACGTCAGGTGGGAGCTTTTGCGGCTTCTCTACGCGGAATCGGCGTTGGGCCTGGCGACCGCGTCGTAGGATACATTCCGAACATCCCTCAGGCGGTGGTGGCGTTTCTCGCGTCTGCGAGCATCGGCGCAATCTGGTCCGCCTGCGGCCCAGACTTCGGTACCCTGAGCGTGCTCGATCGTTTCCGCCAACTTAACCCGACAGTCCTTGTTGCAATAGACGGTTATCGCTATGGCGGCCGGACCCATGACCGCCGCAGCGTCGTGGCAGAGTTGCACAAGGAGCTGCCTTCGCTGAGGCACACCGTAGTGGTATCGCAGCTCGGACTGGAACCGCCGGCTGGGATCGATCCACTATCGACCTTTGAGGAGATGGTCGCCCAGGACAGCGAACTCACGTTTCTCCAGGTGGCCTCAGACCACCCCTTGTGGGTGCTCTTCTCCTCTGGCACCACCGGATTGCCCAAGGGCATCGTACACGGACACGCGGGCGCGTTGATCGAGCACCTGAAGGTGGCAAGCTTGGGAATTGATCTGACCAATGAGGATTGTTTCTTCTGGTTCACTAGCACGAGCTGGGTGATGTGGAACTTGGTCGTAAGTGGTCTGCTTGTCGGTGCCACGATCGTTCTCTATGACGGCAGTCCTACCTATCCTGATCTCGGTCGCCTTTGGCAGCTCGCACAAGAGTGCAAAATCACATCTTTCGGCACTAGCGCGGCATTCATCCTCGCTTGCACCAAGGCAGGTTTGCGACCGGGCGAGTCCTACGACCTGTCGTCGCTACGATCCATCGGATCCACGGGATCTCCGCTGCCACCTAGTGGTTTCAGATGGGTTTATCAAGCGGTCAAGTCAGACGTCTGGCTCTATTCAATTAGCGGAGGCACCGATATCGCCGGTGCACTGGTCGGGGGCTCGGTGATCCTCCCGGTATGGGAGGGAGAAATTCAGGGAAGGTGTCTTGGGGCCAAGGTAGAAGCATGGAACGACAACGGGCAGCCCCTGGTCGGCGAACTAGGTGAGCTCGTGGTTACCGGACCGATGCCCTCGATGCCTCTTTATTTCTGGAACGACCCCCAAGGCACCCGTTACCATGATGCTTACTTCGACACCTTCCCCGGAGTGTGGCGACACGGCGATTGGATCACCATTACCGAGCGGGGAACCGCGATTATCCATGGTCGCTCGGACTCCACGCTGAACCGCATGGGGGTGCGAATGGGCACCGCAGACATATACGAAGTTGTAGAGGGACTCCCCGAGGTGCGCGAGGCGCTCGTCATCGGCGCAGAGCAGCCCGACGGAAGCTATTGGATGCCACTCTTCGTGGTGCTTGAAAGTGGCCGCCAACTAGATGACCCGCTGCGCCAAAAGATCAATGACGCGATCCGCCTCGGCATATCTCCGAGGCACGTTCCTGACGAGATCATTGCGGTGCCCGGCATCCCCCACACGCTCACCGGAAAGAAACTCGAGGTCCCTGTGAAGAGGCTGCTGCAGGGGACGCCCACTGCGAGCGCGCTCAGCCTCGGCGCCATCGACGATCCTTCACTGATCAGCTACTTTGTTGACCTTGGACGGGCGAGGTCGCAATCGCAGAACCAGGACTAGGCGGGCCTGAGCTTCGCTAAAAATGCGCCGCGCGATAACTCCTAGAGCCCCCAGATCCGGCGTCGCAGATGGGGCGCATGCAGTGTCGAGGCACCGGATGGTCACCAGTTGAATTGTTCTGCCTGCCAGACCATTTAAT
>JAKASN010000448.1 GCA_021819025.1 Actinomycetes bacterium
ATCAATCTGGTGCGACACTCTTTTCACGGCGAGTGGAATTACTCCATCCGTCCCCGGGGAAGCTAGAGTGCGACGGTTATTACTTGACAGCCCCTAAGAGTGATAACCTCTGGCATTTTGGCGGGGCGACTCCGTGATTGGAGCTGCTGACACTGCTAGTATTTTTCGGGTTATCGGCGCGGGCATGCCCTCGCCAAGTTTGTTGGGAGGTCTGGAGAGTGCGAGCAGAAATCAAGGGCACCACCATGCCGGTGCTGGAGATGTATCTCGAGAATGGCGAATCGGTCGTGTCAACCCATGGCGAGTTGTCTTGGATGACCCCGAATATGCGTATGAGCCAGTCTGCGGGAGGATCTCAAGGATCGGGAGTCAAGGGCGGCTTGTTGTCGGGACTCAAGCGAGTGGTAGGCGGAGGCGGGCTGTTTGTTACCAAGTACGAGGCGGTTGGCGGCCAAGGTAGTGTGAGTTTTGCTGCCAAATTGCCTGGGCGGATCTTTCCGGTGGAGATCGGCGCATCGGGTGGATATCTGGTTCATCGCCACGGGTGGCTGTGCGGAACCCAAGGCATCGTTCCCACCGTGGGTCTACAGCAGTCCTTCCGTGCGGGTCTCTACGGCCGCGACGGCTTTATTTTGCAGCGCCTCGAGGGCAACGGCACCGCCTGGATTGAGCTCTCCGGCGAAATCATCAACTATGAACTTTCTCCGGGCCAGTCGCTGTTGGTTCACCCCGGCCATGTCGGGATGTTCCAAGACTCAGTGAGTTTTCAGATCACCACCGTGCCGGGACTTTCCAACATCTTCTTTGGCGGCGATGGCTATCACCTGGTATCTTTGACTGGCCCGGGTCAAATCTGGCTCCAATCGATGCCCGTGGCTCTCTTAGCGCACGCCCTGGAACCTTATCTTGGCGCTTCCAATACCAACTCAGCGGTCTCCGGGGGCATGGCCGGAGGGATTATCGGCGATATGTTCGGGCGTAACGTCTAGCCAAAGCCGACCTTGGCGGTAGTCAAGTCTGGACAATGTCCTGTTGTGAGAGGTGCCAAGCTTCACTTCAAACCGTCTTCGCCAAATGTCGTGGGTAGCGATGGCGAAGCTCTCTCGCTGAATTGTGGCCTACTCTCTCCAGAAGCGCTTGCGTGCCATGAGCTCGGCCTCGATTTGCCCGGATTTGCCGGCGAGCTCAGTGGGAATTTTCGCGTTGTGGTCAATTTTGGCGGTGGCGGCGGTGATCATGTCGATCGCCGCCCGCGACTTCGGAGCTCTTGACATGTAAGAGACCAAGTGGGACAAGGTGATTCTCGCTTCTGGCAAACCGATGGCCTCAATCGCGCTCAGCCCAGCACTTGCAAGCATCAGGGCCTTGGCGTCAGCGAGGCCGATGTCCTCGGAAGCGAAGATGACGATACGTCTGGCAATAAAGCGCGGATCCTCACCTAGGTCCAGACTTCGGGCTAGGTAGGCGATCGCGGCCTCTTCGTTTCCAGCGCGCATCGACTTGATGATGGCACTGGCCAATTCGTAGTGGGCGTCGTTGTTGATGGAGAGACGGAAGTTGAAGAGGTCGCCGAGAGTCTCCTCTGCTTTGGCGAGTTGCTCTTCTTCGGCGAAGCTGCCAACTACTTCGGCAATGGAAATTGCCACACGAAGGTCGCCGTTGCACGCCTCGGCAATCTTGTCGGCCACCGCCTCAGAGAGGGGATTTCTCGAAACGGCGCTGACTCGCCTAAGGACGGTTTTGATCTCAGCCCTTGCAAGTGGCTTTAGCGCGACGGTGATCATTCTCGAGAGCAGCGCGCGTGACAAGGTGAAGGAAGGATTTTCGGTGGTGGCCCCGATGATTTCGAGGGCTCCAGATTCCAAGGGTGCGAGTAAGGCGTCCTGCTGCACTTTGGAGAGGCGATGTATCTCGTCCACGAAGCAGATCACCCTGGTGGAAAAGAGCGATCGCCGGGCTTCGGCGGACGCCTCGATGGCGTGGCGTATCTCGGCCACCCCGAAGGTGGAGCCGGTGAATTCAAGGACTTTCGCACCGGTTTCGCTGGCGAGCAGCCGTGCAATGGTAGTTTTGGAGCTTCCGGGAGGGCCGAAGAGAACCAACGCAATGAGACGTTGCTGGGATCGAAAGGAGTCGATGATTCCCCCGGGCGCGAGCAGCGTCTCGTGCCCGATGAGATCGGAAAATGTCTTGGGACGCAGCGCCTCGGCCAAAGGTTGGTCGCCCGGTTCAATTGGCAAAGCTGCTGCTCCTTTGCGTCGGCATCTCTACTTGGTGTTGGTGGGCTTTTTTGCTTTGGGCTGGAGCCCCACCAAATCGAGGATCGCCTGATCTACCGGTTTGGGGGCATTGGTCATGGGGTCTTGTCCGCTCTGGGTCTTGGGAAAGGCGATCACCTCACGAATGTTGTCCTCGCCGGACATCATCGCAGCGAGGCGATCGATCCCAAAGGCAAAACCACCGTGGGGAGGCGCCCCGAACTTGAAGGCTTCGAGGAGAAATCCGAAGCGCGAACTTGCCTCTTGCTCGCTGATTCCGATCACCGCGAAGATTTTGGATTGGATGTCGCCACGGTGGATGCGGATGCTTCCGCTACCTAGCTCCCATCCATTTAGGACGAGGTCGTAGGACTGGGACCGTACTTTGAGCGGGTCAGTGTCGAGCAAGGCGAAGTCATCGTCGTTGGGCATGGTAAAGGGGTGGTGGGCTGAAATGGGCCTTCCCGACTCGTCGAGTCCTTCAAAGAGAGGAAAGTCCGTTATCCAGATAAAGTGCAGCTCCGAGTGGTCCAGGTTGGTTGGGCGCAGCTCGATGCGGATCTGCCCGAGCACTGCCACGGACCGCGCCCAGCTGTCAGCAACCACCAAAGCCAAGTCACCGGGCTGGGCAGATAGTTCACTGATGAGCGACTTGGTAATCTCGGGATTGAGGAACTT
>JAKASN010000449.1 GCA_021819025.1 Actinomycetes bacterium
TCGGCATTTGCCCCGCTCGGCACAGCCACGAATCTCAGCTTCGTCGGACGCGGAGTCTTTCCCCGATCCGGATTCATCCGGAAGATCGATAATGCCACAATCTTTGCCGATTTGCAAGATAAATATGTAATTTCGCCGATTGCAGCCTTAGAGAGCGGGTTTGGGGAGATCGTTGTGTCGAAGTGGAACAAGAGAGGTGCTCTGTGGCGTTAGACGAGGTGTCTAGCTAATTCTGGGCAAACTCTCAGTAAGCAGTTCTAGCTTTGGCTTTAGGACTTTTTTGGAGCAGGTGAACGATGGCGACAATTCAAACCAAGAGGCTTGCCTCTTCGAAGCGTTTTCTCTTGAGGCTTTCTATTCCAGCGGTACTGGGGGCCGGGGCGATCGGAACGGCTTTTGTCTATCCGGGGGTGGCCTCAGGGTCAACACCGACTTTAGCTTCCAGCACGCCATCGGCGGTCTTGGCGATGGCCCTGGCGCCTACCCAGAAGGTCTACTCCGCCTCGGTCAATGAGACTGGAAATCTCGGGCTTCCTACCACATTTCTCAACTCCTTGGGCACTTCAGGATCGGGTGGCCTCTCGGGGCTGCTCACCCAAGCCCTCGGGGGAACTGTGACGGCAAATTTTTGGACCAACCATGCGGGAAGCGCGCGAGTACAATTTCCCTCCAGCACGGGTGAGATCGACCTCTATGCGTCGCCGGGCTCTCTCTGGGAATGGGATTCCTCCACTAATACCGCGACGTCGATAACATTGCCGAGCAGCACAACTTCGAGCAGCACTACCTCATCGACCACCGCCTCGAGTCTTACCCCAGCGCAACTTGCCGATGCGATTATCTCCAAGCTGCCACAAGGTTCCACCTTGTCTTTGGGTACCGCGCAATACGTTGCGGGTGAGCCCGCCTACACCTTGGTGGTAAATGCCAACGACCCGAACTCCTTGATTGCCAGCGTCTCGATCGCCGTGGATGCCAATTCTGGCAACGTGCTCGGCGTTTGGGTAAATGCCGTTGGCTCGACGAGTGCGGCGTTCTCGTCGGTGGATACCACGGTTTCGTTCGTAGCGCCGTCGTCATCGGTGCTGAGCTTCACGGTTCCCTCGGGCGCCACGGTAAAAACCATGACTTTGCCCACGGGCAGCTCTTCGACGACGACGAGTTCGGGTACCACCTATACCCACACCAGCTATGGTTCGGGATTCTCCACTGTGGAGGAGATAACTAGCTCAAGTGGCTCGCTACCCACGAGCAACAACACTTTGCTCACCTCCTTGCTTGCCTCTGGCACTCCGGTGACCACCGCCGCAGGTAGCGGAACTCTGATTAGCACTTCGGTAGGTTCTGCCTTCATAGGAAACAACGGCGTTATCGCCTTTGGAGCGGTTCCCTCTAAGGTTCTCCTCGGAGATCTTGGCTAAGTATCAAGCTTGCCGTTGTTAGGCGGATAAAGACAGACTTGGCTACCATGGGACTTGGCAAGCGTAGCAATTAACTGAGGGGCACCGGAGAGAAGCATTGAACTATCTCATCCAAACCACCGCGCTGTCAAAGTCGTTTGGCTCGACATTGGCGGTTGACTCCCTTGACCTTGTGGTACCCGAAGGGGCTATCTACGGGTTTCTCGGACCCAACGGATCGGGCAAGACCACCACGATTCGAATGCTTTTGGGGCTGGTGTTTCCCAGTGACGGTGAGATCAAGGTCTTGGGCAGGTCGATTCCACGGGATTCCGCCGACGCCCTTTGTGACGTCGGAGCCGTTGTCGAGGGGCCCGGCCTTTATCCCTCCCTCTCGGGAAAGCGCTATCTTGAGCGCATGGCGCATTACGCTAAGTCGGCGCGAAGCAAATCCGTTGGTTCCGGAGTGCTGGATTCCAGCGCCTTGTTGACGCCCGATATCGACGCGGCAATTGAACTGGTTGGCCTCTCCAAGGTGGCAGATCGCCGGGTGAAGGCTTTTTCGCTGGGTATGAAGCAGCGTCTGGCCCTGGCAAATGCGCTCCTGTTTCCCCGCAAGTTGCTCATTTTAGATGAGCCCACCAATGGCATGGATCCCCAGGGCATCGTAGAGATGCGCGACCTGGTGCAAAATCTTGCCAAGGCGGGAACCACGGTCTTTATCTCTTCGCACATTCTTTCAGAGATCGAACAACTTTGCAGCCATGTCGGAGTGATCCAACATGGAAAGCTCCTCTTCCAAGGGGAGATCGGAGAATTGCGCGATCAGCTCCCTGCCAAGTTGGTGATTGGAGCCGATGACCGAGATCGTGCCAAATCGGTGCTTTCTGGCCTCTATTCACTCGATGCCACAGAAACGACCGAGGGGATGTTGGTGGTCTCGCGGGGTGATGTACCGATTGAAAAGATTACCGCCTCTCTTGTCGAGGCAGGAGTGGGCGTCTCGCGCATCGCCGAAGACCGCTCCACCTTAGAAGAGGCATTCGTGGCCCTCACTGGGGAGGCTTCTGATGTTTCTTGAAGAACTGCGCTTTGTATTCGCGCGCCGACGCACCCTGATCAGTTTTTTGGTGCTTGCGGCGATCCCGATCCTGCTCGGCGTGGTGGTGGCAACCCTGGGCGGTCCCCAGAACACCGGCCAAGGTCCGCCCTTCTTTGACCGCATCACTCATAACGGAGTCTTTCTCGGGGTTACCGCGATTACTTCGGCCCAGTTGGTAATCATTCCCCTGATTGTGGCCATCGTGGCAGGGGAGGCCTTCGCCTCAGAAGCATCTAATGGGACGCTGCGCTATCTCCTCGTCGTGCCGGTAACCCGTAATAAGCTCCTTTTGACCAAGTCCCTGGTGATCTTGGTCTACTCGGCGGCGGCAGCGATTTTTGTGGTTATCGTCGGTCTCGTCGTTGGTGCAGTACTTTTTCCAATCGGATCCGTGGTGACGCTATCGGGCACTTCGATTTCGCTCCTAGATGGC
>JAKASN010000450.1 GCA_021819025.1 Actinomycetes bacterium
TCCGATCTGGTTGTCCTCAAACACCTCTTCATCTTGAACTACAACTCCCTCCCTGGCAATGAGTTCGTCGCTGACAAAGATCGGCGCTTGACTGCGAATTGCCAACGCCACGGCATCAGAGGGCCGCGCCGAGACTACCAAATGTCCTGCCGATCCCCCGAGATGAATGTCGGCATAGTAAGTTGACTCCACCAAGTCGACCACGACGACTCTCTCGATGCGGCTTCCAAGCTTTTCGATGAGGCTGATCGCCAAGTCGTGGGTCAAAGGTCGTGGAGCTTCATAACCGCGTTGGGCCATCGCAATCGAGGTCGCTTCAGGCGCACCAATGAAAATTGGCAAGCTGCGATGCGGTTCGGAAAGCTCGCGAAGCAAGATCAGCGGTGTATTCGATCGGAGATCCACACGAACAGAGGATAACTCGACTTCTACCATAGAACCAGCTTAGTAACAATTTGACCTTGAGCACAGGTCATCATAAAAGACTTTCTAAGCTCATCGGCGAGCTGAGATCTGCCCCCTCAGTCCTGGAAAAGCTCTTCGATGAGGACGCCGAGAAGCGCGGTTCGAAAATTCTCCGTCTGCTCTTCCAGAGCTTTGGCAACTTCACGCGCCTTGCGCTTTGACCTCGCCCCTCCTCCGCCGAGCTGTGTTGCCACCAACTGCTCAATGAGACCGAACTCTTTTTCCACTGACACCCGTAGCGATTTCAGATGACGAGGGGTAAGGCCAATGCCAGCTAGTGTCCGCGCGACTCGAACCAGTTCCAAATATCGAGCCTCATAGACGGTTTCACCTTGGTACTTCTGACTCTTGATAATGCCGTAGAGCTCCAGTTCCCCTAGCAAGGCCTGGCTAGCGCCCGCCTCGCGGGCAAAGTCCTTGCCAGCCAAAAGCCCCTCTGGAAGCTGTGCTCCCTCGCTCGCGGTGACCGCAGGGGCTCTTGAGGTCTCACTGGGTCGCCGAATCGTTCCCGAGGCTGCATCTGGGCGATTTCTTGAGGACTTCTCGACCTTGGCGTCGGGACTCGGCGTCACCGGAGGAGAAATCCAATGTTTTCCGATATCGCCAAAAGAGGCTGCTTCACTGGCGACGAGCATGTTCATCGCGTCATTGGGCACCAAAGAGGCCTCGGGCTCAGCGGCGTCGATACTTTCGGCAACGGCGGGTGCCACCACCGCCTCTGAAGCGACGGCAACTTCTTTGCTAGCGATAGTATCGTCGGGAACCGAGACGATTTCGGTGGCCTCACTCGAAGAGCTCGGTTCTTCGAGAGCAAGCGTTGGAGCAGCTTCCAGGGCATCCTCAATCTCAACTTCACGGCTCTGGTCCGGTGGGCCCTCGGGCTCGCCTCCAAGCGCTTCGGGCTGCACTATCCGAAGCACCACGGTCTCGGGACGGGAGGCGGCAGCGCTTGCGCCTTCGGCAGCACTGCTTTGGGCGCTCTCGGAACTCTCGTCATCAATGCCAAGGCGCGGTTGATCGGGTCGGGACCGATGATGTTCTCCACGGGGTCGACGCGGTGCACGCTTGGGGTCTTCCTTTGACCCGAACTGCTCGCGAATTACCTTCAGTGGCAGGTACTGGTCACGTTGCATCTTGAGTATGGCTATGAGACGCTCGATGTCTTCGGGTTGAAAACGGCGAAAACCCGAGGCGGTGCGCTCAGGTGCAATGAGGCCCTTGGCTTCGAGGAAGCGAATCTTGGAGATGGAGATCTCAGGAAACTCCGCTTGCAATAAGCTGAGCGCCTCCCCGATAGATAGAGCGGTGTCTTTTTCGGCCGCCTCCATGTTACTCCTTCGGAATCATGATAAATATCAAGCGGTACTTCCCGATCTGCACCTCATCGCCACTTTTAAGTACCGCGAAGTCAGTACGAGAATGATTGACGTAGGTACCGTTCAACGAACCGACGTCCGAAATCGAAAATTCTCCACCCGCCATCACGAGCTCAGCGTGGCGCCTCGACACCGTAACGTCGTCTAAAAAAATATCACTCTCGGGGTGGCGTCCAATGCTTGTTTTGTCCTTTTCCAAAACAAAGGAGGTACCTGCACTTGGGCCGGTCTTGACCACGAGCAGGCCGGCCCCGGGCCGCCCCGAGGCGATCAGTTCGCCAAGGAGATCTTCACCGAGTTCCGATCCAAGTTCGATGGGCGAGAGAACGTCTGTGGTATCATCCCGTTGCGCTAGGGCCAACCCGCATGACGAGCAAAAGTTCGAACCAGCTTGGTTGCTGTGACCGCAGTTGCGACAAATAATCAAATTGGCCAACTCCCGGATCTCGCCATGGCGCTAATGCTCAGTTTGCCAGCTTAGTCACCCGTGAAGACGCAAACACTATCGAGTTCAAGTTGACGTTTAGGCTTGCGTTAGGGTAGCGTAGTCCTCCGCGGACATCAGGTCAAGAGAGGAAAAGTCCCCGCTCAGCTCGATTACAGCGATCCAGCCGTTCTCATATGGCGAGGTGTTCACCAATTCGGGCTGTGCCTCCAAGGAGGGGTTGACCTCAACGACAGTTCCGGAGGCCGGAGAGTAGATATCCGAGACCGATTTTGTCGATTCGACCTCGGCAAATGATTCGCCTTCGGTCACCGCGGAGCCGATAGCGGGAAGTTGTACGAAGACAACGTCGCCTAGTGCGTCCTGGGCATAGTCAGTGATTCCTACCTTGATCCTGTTCCCGTCGAGTTGGGCCCATTCGTGATCCTTAGAGTAGCGTCTGTCCTGAGGTATCGTCATGGTTGACAAACTAGCTTTACCCGATAGCTCTATGTGTCAGATAATCCAATCGGTTCCAAGATTCTCCGAGACTGCACCCTGGTATCGCAATTGGTTGTAGCTCTTTCTATCGAG
Source organism: Actinomycetes bacterium (assembly GCA_021819025.1). Lineage (GTDB taxonomy): Bacteria > Actinomycetota > Acidimicrobiia > Acidimicrobiales > Acidimicrobiaceae > Acidithrix. The sequence goes on from JAKASN010000450.1 coordinate 2,860, forward strand.
CTAAGCGCCAAGCAACCAGAGTCTCCCAATCAATAGCTGCTAGCTCGTCAGCTACGGCGAGAAACCCAAGCAG
>JAKASN010000451.1 GCA_021819025.1 Actinomycetes bacterium
GCACGTCAGGACGCTACCGATTTGCGCGGGACGCATAAATGATACAAACAGTTCAGTATTTGCGGAAAAGATTCTCCGCTCAGAAAAGGTCACCGTGGCCGCCCCCATCGCCGAATCGATGAATGCCGCCACAAATCCACCCTGCATAAAGCCCGCTGGGTTCGCGAAGCGCTCGTGGGCCAACATGCGCCAAATCGAGACCCCGGGGATGGATTTATCAACGCACTCCATTCCCAAAGTAAGGTCACATGAAGGCGGCACCTGAATCGCTGCACGGCTTTCGGGCTTTGACATGGAGACAACCTTAGCCGCCAACACTGCGAGGCGACCTTGTTATCAACTACCATGTGCGCCAAAGATTCCCAAGTGAGCCGGTAGGTAGCCTCGCTTGGTAACACCTAAAGCGAGCCATTGCCCGGACAAGGCACCACCGCGTCGCAAGCGGAGTTCAAAAGACTCATAATTGTCGGGACTTTTACGCTGCGACACCTGAGGAATACCCTCGGGCAACTAGGCTGTTCAGATGCACCTTTTCCTAAAATCGCTTCTCCTGGCATTTGTGGTGACTCAAATCGCTATCTTTTCTACCACTATCTTTCTCCACCGTGCGGCTTCGCACCGCGCACTTAAACTTTCCAAGCCCGTCTCACTGGCATTTCGCACCATTATCTGGTTGACAACCGGCATTAAGCCGCGCCAGTGGGTGGCGGTACATCGCGTGCACCACGCCTATACGGATGTCCCCGGAGATCCCCACTCTCCAGTCTTGGAGGGCTTCACAGCCATTCAGCTTGCCAATGTCTGGTTTTATCGCCGCGCAATACGCACACCGGGCCTGGTAGAGCGTTACGCTCGCGATCTCGCGCCTGACCGCTACGACAAAGCTGTTTTCGACCGCACCTACGTAGGTCTTGGCTTGGGCGTAGTAATACTTTTCTTGGTCTTCGGTTGGGAAGTAGCGCTGCTCGCCGCAGCGATGCACACCGTGATGTATTTGGGGCTTTCCGGCGCCATCAACGCGATAGGCCACAGTTTCGGCCGTCGTCCTTACGCCAATTTGGCAACCAACAATAACTGGCTGGCTCTGATCACCGCTGGCGAGGGACTGCACAACAACCATCACGCCGCACCAACATCGGCCAAGATGGCACTCGGTCCCCGTCAAATTGATCTTGCATGGCCGATCATCCGCCTCTTGGTGATAACCAAGCAGGCAACCATTCGCCACAGAGAACCGAAGTTCGTCAACCCGGTGCGCATCAACAAGGGCTCTTTCGCTTAAGCGTTACGCTCACGATCTTCCAGATACGGCCCCCCCTGGCATCCCCAGGCGGGGCCGTATCTGATTGACGCTGCCTAGCCAATGCGACCTGGGCACAAAGAGCGCTATGTCACCAGCGGCTAGCATGGTTCCTAACATCAATTGACCAAGGGGCGGCCCAAAGTGACACTCGACGGATCTCGCGACAACGCCTTGAAAATGATGGCGGCCATGGGAACTTCCCCGTGGATCGACAACATAACCCGCGACTGGTTCGCGAGCGGAAAGTTGGCAGAGCTTATCAGTTCGGGCGTCATGGGTCTGACATCAAACCCCTCGATTTTTGCTGCGGCAATCTCCTCTACGCCCCTTTACGACGAACAGATCAGCTCCCTCTCAAACTCCGGTCTCGCGCCTTCGGCGATCGCGCTCGAACTCGCCAAGTCCGACATTTCTCAGGCTTGCAAGCTGCTCGATCCGATCTATGCGGCCACGCAAGGAAAAGATGGCTGGGCCTCCATTGAAGTAGACCCCGACCTGGCATTTCGCTCCTCCGAGACCCTCGAAGCCGCCAAGGCGCTGCATAAAGATATCGGCGCACGCAACGTGCTCATTAAAATTCCCGCCACCAACGAAGGTCTCGGCCCCATCGAAGAAGCCATAGCGCTGGGAATACCAGTTAATGTCACCTTGATCTTTTCGATTGAGCGCTACCGTGACGTTTACGCCGCCTTTTTGCGCGGGGCGCAGAGGTTTGCCGATAGCGGAGGCGATCTGCGTTCTCTGGGGAGTGTGGCGTCTTTTTTTGTCTCGCGCATCGACAGTGCCATCGACCCTTTGCTTGAGGCCAATGGGCGCGACGACTTGATGGGCAAAGCGGCCCTCGCGCAAGCCAAACTCGCCTACGCCGCATTTGGGGAGATATCGGCCACGGCGCCTGCACAAGATCTCTTTCGGGCCGGCCTCCGGCCACAGCGTCCCCTCTTCGCTTCCACCTCGACAAAGAACCCCGCCTACCCAAAGCTGCTCTACGTTGAGAACTTGATCGGACCCGACTCGGTCAATACCATGCCTCTGGGCACCATCGAAGAGATGCTGCGCTCAGGACAACCGACGCCCGCCACGGTGACTCACGGCCTCGACGAAGCTCAAGAACTCATGGAAGCCACCTTGGTTGAGCTCGGCATCTCGATGAAGCAAGTCACCGCTGACCTCGAAGCCCAAGGGGTGGAGTCCTTTGCGGAGGCGTGGCACCATCTCAGCGGAGAGATCGCCAAGAAGGTCGCCAAGGTCTAGCTCGAACCGTAGCGCGACAAAAGTGATACCTCGACGATACCAAAGGCGTTATGGCAACTTCTGATCTGGCAACACGAATCCTTACCGGCGACGCTTCCCTCTGGGGACCCGCTAGCTCAGCCCCTACCCGCCTTGGTTGGGTAGATCTCCTCGCCAAGAGCTACGAGAGTCTGCTCGATTTAACCCGATGGGCCGAATCCATCGACCAGTCCAAAATACTGGTTCTCGGGTCGGGCGCAGTGGCCCAAGCTGCCCGAACTTACTTTGACTTTCTCTTAAACCACAAACTCGCGCCGCAGCGCCAAGTTGTGGTTATCGACTCCACCGATCCTCGTTCTATCGCCGACGTCGATCTGAGCGACACCGCAGTGATC
>JAKASN010000003.1 GCA_021819025.1 Actinomycetes bacterium
GTAGCGAGCGCGAGTGCCTCGTAAAACACCACTGCACCGATCCCGGCGACTGTTCCAACGAGGACCGCGATAGTAAGTTGCTTTGCCAAGGTGGGCAAGGAGTTGAAACGCTCAGAAAACTTCAATCTATCTCCGGTCTCCTCCGTAATTATCCAAGATGAGGCTTGTCAATTCTCCACTGCCAGCAACACGGTCGACCAAGAGTGCCACTTCAAGTGCCCCGAACTCGAGAAATGCTCGCGTTTCAAAGCGACCCTCGTAACCCGGATCATCCCAAGTAACAAATACGGATTCCGTACCACGCCACGATGGGAGCTTGGGTGCCAAGAGCGGCCCCGCGCAATTGCGGTCAGATCGGCCATTGGGAGCTCCAGTCTCGATCAGGAATCTCTCCCGCAGCTTCGGAAAAAGAGACCAGTGTTGAAATCAAGGCGTCTAGGACCTCATTCGGAAGCTTCGCGGCGATTGCGGCGATCTCGGCGCGTCGAACTTGGGACACCTGCGCCAGCAAAGCAGTACCCGACACAGTCAAGGTAATCTCCACTTGGCGGCGATCTCCAGAATGGCTTTTTCTTTCAATAAAGCCTTTTCTCAACAGGCGATCGCACATCCGTGTTGCCGTAGCTGGATGGACCCCGAGGGCGGCGGCTAGGTCCGCGAGCTTCGTCGGTCCGCGAGACGCTAGGAGAACCAGAGTTCGGTACTGGGGCAGCGTGATATCTTGGCCGACCTCGCCAAGTGACCGAGCGGCAATCGCCACCAGCGCACGAGACGCAGTGAGAATCGCCTCCACTAAGAGTGACTCCTCGCGGCTAGCGTCATTTAACTCTTGCATACGACAACTATTGTAGTATGCAACTAAACGAAACTACGCCATGGCGTCGCCAAAGGAGAGCAAATCACCATCACCACACAAGACTTATGTCGAGGAAAGATCGGAGCAACGAGGAAGCATCGTCTACCATGGTCGCCTGTCGTCTCACTTTTATCGCTGCTGCGCAACCAAAATTAGCGCACAGTGCCACGACGAATTAGTGGTACTAGATAGTTCCCGCGAGTTCGTGGCTAAAATAGCTGAGAATTAAATCTGCTCCAGCGCGCTTAATCGCAGTCAGTTGCTCAATCGCAATCGCCCGACCATCCACGTAACCGGCGGCATCGGCTGCCTTTACCATGGCGTATTCTCCGGAAACTTGGTATGCCGCGAGCGGGATGGTAAGGCGCGGCTTTACTGCAGCGATAATATCCAAATAGCTCGAAGCTGGCTTTACCATGACCATATCGGCACCTTCGGCCACGTCAAGGTCGACTTCAAGCAACGCTTCGCGAGCGTTTCGAAAGTCCTGCTGATAGCCCTTCCTGTCCCCACCACCCACAATTTGCACACCAACCGCGTCGCGAAAGGGGCCATAGAATGCCGAAGCATATTTGGCCGAGTAGGCAAGAATCCCCACGTCAATAAAGCCTTGGCCGTCAAGGGCATCACGTATTGCTCCGACCTGGCCATCCATCATTCCCGAGGGTGCCACGAAATCGACTCCAGCATTTGCTTGGGCAATTGCCATCTCACAATAGAGCTCGACGGTGGCATCGTTGTCGACGCGGCCCCTCGAGTTGAGCACCCCACAGTGTCCATGGTCGGTGAACTCGTCGAGGCAGAGGTCGGCCATTACCACCGCCGATTCGCCCAACGAAGCTTTAAGGGCGGCAATCGCTTGCTGTGTGATGCCATCGGGGGCGTAACCCTGGCTGCCAAAGGGGTCCTTCTCGTTCGGCACCCCAAAAATCATGAATCCACGGATGCCAAGGGCGCTGAGACGCTCTGCCTCTTTGCAGAACGAATCGATAGAGTGCTGAAAGATTCCCGGCAGCGACACGATGGGGATTGGGCCGTCGGCATCCTGTTTGACAAACAACGGCGCGATGAGATCCGACGTGGCCAGGTGAGTCTCTGCGACGAGATCTCTTATGGCAGCATTGGCTCGCAGCCTCCTGGGTCTTCGCTGCTGAGGGGACATAGGGCTAATTTAGTCGACTAGAGCGCATATGCAACATCGTCGTCGCCCCGTAGCGATTGACTGTTATCGCATTGATATCGCACTTCTCCTAATACGGCTCACCTAATACCCGGCGTCAGTTCTGCCATCACGGCACGAACAAAACTCCAGCTCTTCTTAGACGCCCTGAGCAAGCGGCTGGCCTGAACGCGAGAAGCCTCAAGGCAACGAAGCCTTTGAGGATGTCATGCTCCGCAGCACGACCTCGAGAAGTCCCTCGATATTATGTACCTCGGCGGTAGCGGTAACTCCAATATCCATCTCTCTGGCGGTTTCAGTAGTTACCGGTCCAATCGAGAACACTCTCGACGGGAGACGATCTCGCCCATAGATCTCGACGAAATTGCGCACCGTGGACGACGACGTGAAACATATCGCGTCCGCCGAGGTGACCTCCTGCAGTTCCCTCTCCGACGGTTGATATGGGATGGTCTGGTACGCTTGGACAACGTGAGGAGCGTAGCCTTTCAGGCGCAAGCCCTCGACGAGGACATCCCGTGCGACTCTTGCCTGCGGAACGAGTACCCCTCCGCTTCCGGAGGGAAACACCTCTAACAGTCCTTCGGCCACGAAGCGATCTCCGACGAGATCTACTCCGACGTGACGCTGCCTTAGCGCCTCCATGGTAGCTGAACCGACCACCGCGATCTTGATCCCGGCAAGCTTACGATAATCGTCGCAGCGGTCCAAAAATGCCTCGACTCCATTCGCAGACGTGAACACCAGGTAGCGAAAGTCCGATATTTTGGAGATTGCATCATCCATAGCCTGAAATCCATCACTGGGCGCGACGATGGAAATCGCCGGAGCAGATATCACCCGGGCTCCCAAGTCAGAGAGGGCGCGCGCCAGCACTCCGGCCTGGTTAAGCGCCCTTGTGACGATGATTCTCTTGCCGAAGAGAGGACGGCTTTCAAAAAAATTAAAGTTGAAGCGAGCCACCTCGCCAATAATGATCGTCGCCGGTGAGCGAACCTTCATCACGGCAAGGTTTTCGAGCTCTCCTCGGTAACTCTCCTGTTCGGGACGGGTGCCCCACTGTACCGCCGCTACTGGTGTTTTCGGGCTAAGTCCCGCGGCGATGAGCCTCGCGGCAATCTCTCCTCTATGGCCAACACCCATGAGAACCACGATGGTACCACCGAGGCGCGCTAAAGCGGCGTAATCAGTGTCGTCGGCGGCATCCCCCTGGCGATGCCCGGTGATCACGGTGAGTGAGGTGGAGACACCCCTATGGGTGACTGGAATACCTCCATAGGCCGGGACTGCGATCGCCGAGGGAACTCCGGGCACCACCTCGAATTTGATACCAGCACTTTGCAAGGCCTCGAGCTCTTCGCCACCGCGTCCAAACAGCATCGGGTCGCCCCCCTTGAGGCGCACAACGGTACCATAGCGACGCGCGGCGTCGACGAGAATCGCATTGATCTCTTCCTGGGCCATGGGACGATTGGGACGTTTGCCCACGTCAACCAGTTCGGCCGCCGGCGAGGCGAAGGAAAGCAGTGAAGCATCCGCCAAGTAATCATAAACCACGATGTCCGCGTCGCCAAGGAGTTCGTGACCCCGCAGCGTCAAGAGCCTGGGATCTCCCGGACCCGCGCCGACAAGATACACCGTCCCAAATTCCACTTTCGATGGCTTCACTTCGGCCAACCTAGTCGCTCAAAGATCTCCCGGTGAATTCAACTTTGCGACGCGGCCGACGCCAAAAGGCGCTCTCCGCCTGCGGAAAGCAGGTAGGCGCCCATCTCCGCGCCGAGGCGTAGCGCATCCGAGCCGCTCATCGACGCCGAGACCACCTCTTTGCCATCCAATGAGGCAATCATGCCGAAGAGTCCGTTTCCACTCTCCAGAGAAGTGGAATAAGCTCCGACCGGAAGGGTGCAGCCAGATCCCAGCGTCTTGAGCATGGATCTCTCCGCACTGACATGTGCACGGGTAAGAGCGTCATCAAGATGGCTCGCGGCCCCGATGGCACGGGAATCATCAGCTCTGGTTTCGATCGCGATCGCCCCTTGGGCGACTTGTGGGCAGAACACTTCAGGATCGAGAACTTCTGCGGCCATCGTCGCCAAGCCGAGTCGAAGCAAGGCAGCGTATGCAATCACCACGGCATCCGCCTCGCCAACGCGGGCCAGGCGCGTCCTGATATTGCCACGCAGCGCGACGACATTTAAATCGGGCCGATGCCAAAGTAAAATGGCTTTCCTGCGTGCAGACCCTGTCGCCACGGTAGCGCCATGTGCCAAATCCTTCAAAGGAGAACCGACCATCGCATCCCGAACGTCTCCCCGTGGCAAGAAAGCCGCAATTATCAAGTCTTGGTGGGTAGTGGCCGGTAAATCTTTTGCTGAATGCACCGCAAGGTCAGCTTCCTTGCGCAAGAGTGCCATCTGGACCTCTTTTACAAAGACACCTTGGCCACCAATTTCGCTGAGAGGACTCGAGACATCGATGTCTCCATGGGTCTCCACAGGAAGTAGTTCATAGGGCTCGCCCAGCGCGCGACCGACCTCATTGGCCTGCCATTGCGCCAGTTCACTCTTGCGCGTGGCTATCCGCAGCGCAGATTTGGTCACAAGTCGAATAGGAAGCTAAGAGCTTCAGCGAGCTTCTCGGCACGCTCCACATTGGTCTCTTTGAGGCGCGTCACCGGTTGATGGAGTACCTTGGCCACGATTCCACCTGCGAGGGCTTCAACAGCTCTCAGCTGGCCCGGATCGAGACCTTCAAACTTGGAGCGGAATCGCGCCAGTTCGGCGAGCTTGATATTTTCCGCCATTTGATAAAAAGCTGAGATGGTGGGAGTGAGACTTGCGGCATGCGCAGCACGAGAGCTGAACTCCGCAACCTCGGCCTCGATAATCTCTTCGGCCACCGCGACTTGGGAGCGTCGCAAGTCCATCTGCTCATCAAGAAATGAGTAGACGGCATCCAGGTCGAGAAGAGAAACGCTACCCAGCTCAGAGAGTTGCGGGTCAATATTTCGCGGCATTCCGAGATCCACTAGAACTAACTCTCGACCGACAATTTCTCGAGCAACGAGGCCCACCACGGCTTCTTTCTCCACGAGATAACTCGTCGAGCCGGTGGCGAAGAGCGCTGCGTCGTAGTCGCCGAGATTCGCCAGGGCAAATTCAAATGGAACACTAATGGCACCAAGCTCTCCCGCGACGCGTTCGCCTCGCATCTCAGTTCGATTGGCAAGGTGCACTTCTACGCCTCTGTCCACCAGTGCTTGCGTTACTTTTGCGCCGATCTCACCCGCGCCAACCACAAGTGCACGCGATAGCGCCGGGCGTACCTTAACCAGCAGTTCGGTTGCCGCGTACGCCGAAGAGGTGACCCCGCGTGAAATGGTAGTTTCAGAGCGCACCCGCTTACCCACTTCGAGAGCGCGCTGAAAAAGCTTCTCCAGCGCCGGCCCAGTCGCACCCAACTCGTGAGCTTTGACAAAGGCCCGCTTAACTTGACCGATGATCTCGGACTCTCCGAGGATCTGCGACTCCAGCCCTCCAGCGAGGCGAAATAAGTGATGGGTGGCGCCAGCATCGTAGTAGACGTGCGCGACCTCAGCTATCTTGGATCGTGGCGACCCTAACGCCGAAGCCATCGTGGCGATGATCTCGTCGATTCCAGCATGGAAAGAGGTGACTGCGGCAAAGATCTCGGTGCGGGCACACGTCGAGAGGATTACCGACTCCTCGACAAGCTCCGAAGCCTGCAACGATTTCAGGCATGGCATGACTTGCGCATCCGCCAAGGCAAAATCGGAAAAATCCCGAGGGCCCAATTCGCGTTGCGAAATTCCTACCGCTACAACAGGCATTGTCTTATTTCACCTATAGCCAATTCTTCATCGCCATTCTCAAGAAGCGCGAGCGCATCTGAACCAAGTACACTATCCCACGCGCCCGGCCTGGCGGCTATACCGTTCCGCCTTGCTTCGTCTCGCACTTCGGCACAAAGGCCCACAAATCTGTCGAGGGCCGGACTCACTTGTTCAGCGAGCTTGCCACAAATCCACCTAGTCACCGCAGGGGCTGTGCCCAATGAGGCCACCCCAACTTCGAGGTGTGCAAACCTCGCGTTTGCGACACTTCGAAGATTACCACTGCTAGCACTGCTGGCGTCGTTCACTAATAGCCCTTTGCTGATCTGTCGACGAGCGATTTCGCCATTTAGCAAAACGTCGTCACTCGCGGCAAAGACCACTGAAAACCCATGCAGATCCGCCTCCTGAAACTTCCGCACCGAGATCTCGAGCTTCTTGCCTTCCAGATCAAAGACGATATCTTGCACTTCGTTTGAAAATTCTATCCAGTTATGCTGAGAAATGGCCTCCGAAGCTGCAAGGTCGCACCCGGCGACCAGAGAGGCGAGGCTGGCAATGAAGTCTGGGGAGAACTGCGGAGACACGACTTTGAGATGCGCCGGCAAGGTAACCATCGAGACGAGTTTCCTTGTCGCCACGGTGCCTGCGCCTACTATGAGCACTGGCAAAGTTCCGAAGTCCAGTTCCGCCAACATCGTGGATCCACCTCTAGCTTGAATACCCCTTGCCAGCGAATCTAGACTGCGGCTGCGAAGTGTCCTTGACATCGGGGGTCCAAGAAGGTCTAGTTTGTTGGACATGGTAGAGGTTGTCACCGCAGCAATCGCGACACTGGTGGGCTTAGCATTTGCGCTATCCACGTACGAACGCTGGCTTGCAAAAAGACGTAACCACGAGCTGGCCTGGGCAACATCGCTCTCGATGTTCGCGATTGCCGCTTTCGCGCTTGCCCTCGGTGCCCAAATGGGCTGGAACCCATTGCTTTTCAAAGTCTTTTACCTTTTCGGCGCGATTTTGAACGTGCCTTTCCTCGCACTAGGAACTGTATACCTGCATTGGGGTAAGTCAATAGGGAACAAAGTCGCTGCTGCGATAATCCTTTTATCCTTTTTTGCCGCGGGAGTGCTCATCGCGGCTCCAATTACCCACGCCCTTCCCATCCACCAACTCGCCCAAGGCTCCAAAGTCTTCGGAGCCTTGCCGCGCGTCTTTGCCGGGGTTGGATCCGGAGCCGGGGCACTAGTGGTCTTCGGAGGAGCCATCTACTCTTTTGTCCGAACCCAAACCGCGAGGTTTCGCGTCTCGAACGCTCTTATCGCCATTGGCACGGCGATCACTGGCGCGAGTGGCATCTTGAACTCGGTGTTCAACGCTATGACGGCATTCTCTGTCACGCTCGTAATTGGAATTACCGTAATCTACTTCGGCTTTGTGGTTGCCACCGGGGGAGCACCAAAAAGCCAACCCCAGGTTTCTGCGACACCCCTTGAGGCGCCTTGAGAGCCGACGCAGAGGGTCCTCTTATGATCCCAGCGCACGACTCTTCTCGTAGCAAGCTCGAATCCCTGCGATTATCCCTCCACTGACCCCAAGTTCTTGGAACTTATTGGTGGCGGCAATGGTGGTGCCCCCTGGTGAGGAGACCTCCAAACGCAAAGTTCTCGTGTCAGCGGAACGCCGGCGCAGAAGCTCAGCAGAGCCCGCAATAGTGGCCACAGCAAGCTTGGCCGCCATCTCGGCGCTAAGGCCAAACTCCACGCCAGCGTCGATCATCGCTTCGGCAAAATAATAGACATAGGCCGGCCCGGAGCCTGAAATGGCGGTAACAGCATCGAGCTGGGATTCAGAAATTCTCACTACTTCGCCAAGGGTCGCCAACAATTCTTCGGCGCGATCCATCTCGGCGGGTCCTGCGGCACTTCCTGCCGCAATGGCAGAAATTCCCATGCCTATCTGCCCCGGAGTATTGGGCATAGCCCGAACTATCGGAGTATCTCTGCCGAGAATTGCCTCCATGCTCGCCAAAGTTACCCCCGCAGCAATAGATATCAACAAGTCGAGTTCCACTTGGCGAAGTGACGTCAGTACCGAAGCTACCTCGCTGGGCTTGGTCGCCACGATGCAAACCTTGGCGCTGAGAGGCTCTTCAACCAACTTCACCGCCGGATGCGAGGTCGCAATCGAAGCCCGAAGACTCGCATTGGGCTCAATCACGGCGATCTCCTCAGAAGGGGGGATGCCCTTGCCCGTGATGCCCTCCAAGAGGGCTCGACCCATCTTTCCACACCCCACAAGCAATATCTCCACCATGAACTAGACAATAACGCCCCAATTCCCGCCGCTTGACGTCAAATGCGGAGCTCTTCGTCCCATTAGTAGCGACAGCGTGTGCGAAAGCCATTGCTCATCGCGATGGGAAAGTAACTATCCGAGTACTGCCCGGCCGCATCATGTTAGCGTCGAAGGGTTTCGGGAGTCACCGAATGGTGTCGCCGGAGGCTCTCAGCTAGACGATATCTTCAGCGCCAACTAAGAATCCATAAGGACGACTTCGAACATTGCAATGCAGGAGATAATCCAACGTCTTGCCAAGGTCATCCTCGGAATGGGGCGCGAAGTAGCTCCCGAAGCTAGTGGTTTGCTCACCAACCACTACTGCCACCATTACAAACTTCTGCTAAGGAGTCCCAAGGCTATCTTCAATGCCCGAAGAGCCGACATTGATATCGAAGGATACCCATTGTCCTTGAGCGCTGGAAAGCTCAAAGAGAAGTTCAACGACGTGGCGATAGATCTCGTTTTGGCTCTACAAGGACGCCCATGGAGCGTCTAAATACACTCGGTCAATTCCCGAGAAGCGAGGGCTTCGACAATGTCGAGAACCTCGACTCCCGCCTTGCGCCACGAGTAGCCCCGCGCGAAATCCACCGCAGCGCCCGACAACTTGCGCGGGGTCGGCTTGCCGTCAAAGACCATCCCGATCGCCTCAGCAAATGCCCAGGGACTTCTCTCGTCAACGAGGTGGCCGGTCACTCCCGGTATTACCAGCGAGTTGAGACCGCCGACCTTGGACGCCACCACGGCGGTTCCACATGCCATCGCTTCGAGGGCTACCAATCCGAAGGACTCGCTTCGAGACGGAACCACGGCAACGTCTGCGCCGCGGTAGTAACTGGCCAAGCGAAGGTGAGGTTCGGGATCACGCAAGATCACCCGCTCAGCAAAGCCATTTTCGGACGCCAGCGCTAGGCACTTGGCAAGCTCCACTTCGCCGAGATGTCCCGACGGTCCGCCGACAATGACAAAATAGGCGTCAGGATGATCCCACAAGAGCGCCTCGAAGGCCTGCATGGCGAGCAAGAGGCCCTTGAGCGGCTGGATTCTCCCGACGTATAGAACAATCTTGCCGTCTTTTGGTAATTCCACCGCCCGGCGTGCCATTGCCTTGTCACCCGGCGCGAACAATGCGTGCTCGACACCAAGTCCGACCACCCGAAGCCTCTCGGGGGAGACGTTAAGATGGCGCTCGAAGTCGTGAGCCTCATGCTCGCACGACGCGAGCACAACGTCTGAACACGCCGCCACTTGATCTTCGGTCTCGATCCGGAATTTCTCTGCAACTCTGTCATCGGGCCGCAAACGGCTCTCAGCCTTGACTCTTTCGAGGGTATGAAAAGTTGTCAGCATCGGGATGCCATAGTGGTGCTTCAACTTGTGCGCCGCAATTCCCGAGAGCCAGTAGTTGCCATGGACGACATCAGGCATCTCTGCTGAATTGAGAGATATCCGCTGTATGACGTTGTCAGTGAACTCGTCGACGAGGTCGCTTAGGGCCTCTTTGGGCAGTGGCCCCAAGTCTCCCGCTGGCACGTTATGGACTACTAATCCAGGCTCCACCTGCTGGCTGGCAGGTTGGTGGGGGGACACCGCCCTTGTATAGACACTCACGTGGGATCCAAGGCGGGCTATTGCCGAACTCAGCTGACGTACATATACGTTCATGCCGCCACCGTCACCGACTCCGGGTTGCTCCAAAGGTGAACTGTGCAGCGAAATCACCGCAAAATTAGGCATCTTCTTGATCTGTTTACCCAAACTCTTGTTCAATGTAAGTTAACCAAAGTCTTCCAACACTGAAATACGTCCGGTTGTTTCGTACCTCGGCAGGAAACTTTGCGCATCCACTCCGCAAGCTCTCGTCTAGCGAGCTCGGCAAGACCATAATGCTACTTATCGTCCTGCAACACTTTGGCGATTAGGTCATCGACCATTGACGCGTCTCCACGATAACGCACGACCAGCTCGGCCCGAATGGCGTCGATGGCAAGAAAAAGAACTCTCCGCCAGTCAGAAAGCATCTGCTCCACCTTGAGCATCGCCTCGGCGTCGCCGCCATCTTCTTGTTCGGTAAAGCGAGCCATCAAAGCGGATATCTCTTCCTCGACTTCATCTATCTGGCGGTCGCTTATAGAAGTGTCTACAAAGCGCCCAAATCCACTCTGAGGCGTGGTACCCGAGCCGATGGCCGAGCTAAGCCGGGAGATTGCTTCGGAATCTGGCTCACCCTGGACACTTTGGAGCTGATTAGGGTCAAAGCCAAGTGTGTCAAGGCGTCCCTGGGTGATGCGACGCGCATACGATACCATCTCCTCAACCCTCTCGGCCTCCTCCTTGCGCTGGCGAATCACTTCGATATCCAGGTGGGCAAGGTCAGCATAAAAAGTTTCGTTCGTTACGCGAGCGACTTCTGACTCAAGTCTTTGCATAGGATCAGCTTAGACGAGACCGCGCCTCTTGCCTTGGTAAGCAAGGAGTTTACCCAACCAGCCTTTTCGCACGGGCAGTTCAAGCGCCCAAGCCCAGCCAACGCAGCTTGGGCCAGTACGCCAGAATTGCTCGGCCCTCATAGAGATTCGGGGCGAGAGGCCCAAAGCGTCGGGAGTCTGTCGAGGCAGCGGAATTGTCTCCGAGCACCTCGAAATATCCCTTCGCGTTGACGCTTGAGACGCGTTTGATGATCAGTCTCTCGCCCGGGAACGGACCTCGGGCCACCACAATCGCACCGGGAATACACATCTTCCGCCGCAAGAAGCCCACGCAGAGGATCCTTTCCCCGGGCTCAAGACTAGGAACCATGCTCACGCCGGATACCCGGATACGAAAAACAAGACGCACGGCAAAAATGCTATCTTGACATGGACAAAAGACGCCGTCGTCGAAAAAAGCAATGTAAAGGGCGTAAACTTGGCGACAGGCCAGATAAACCTAAAAGTAACAATTCGCCTATCTCGAGCTCGCCCGATGTCGTGGCGAGAGCGGGCGGGTCAAGGAGAGGATAACCATGATGTCATTGAAGGGGTTCACTAACTTTCTATCGGCACGTACCGCTAGTGCACACTGCGACCTGCCCTGTGGCGTATACGACCCGGTGCAGGCGCGGATCGAAGCCGACGCCGTAAAGGCGTGCATGGAAAAGTTCAACGCCTCCAGCGATGAAGTGTTCAAGGAGCGCGCAGTTCGCATCAAGGAAGACTGTGCCGATAAGGTCAAGCGCCACCTTTGGATCCTCTGGACGGACTACTTTAAGCCGGCGCATCTTCAAGCGCACCCCACGCTACACGAGGTATTTTGGAGTGCCACCAAGACTGCCGGTGATGCAAAAAAGACCAACGACGTCGCCGTGGCAGATAAGCTTCTCGCTGAAATCGCCGAGATCGACAGGATCTTCTGGGAGACCAAAAAAGGCTAGTCCAACTTGATCTCCGATAGCGAGAGCTTGGTCCTAGTTGGCCTCACACAGCAAAAGAACCATGGTGCCGATGGCCCCATGGTTCTTTTGCTTGGCATCGATTATTGCATCACCTGAGAAAAAGGACCCGCCGCAGATATCGCGCGGGCGAATACAGCCAGACCGACTTCATCGACTTGATGCGTGCCTCTGATCGAGGCGCCAAGTAATCCCACGGCTCTTTGCCGGCGTCACAACCCATTGACCTATCATTGCCAGCGAAGTGTCTCCACGGCGCTAGTCACCACGACGCTTCCAGGAGAAAACTTATCGATACGCTGATGCACCATCAGATTGTCCCCAAGTCCGGTCCAAATTGCATAAGCGATTCCTACCAAACTAGAGACTGGGTCGATGGGATTATTGCCGAGTCGAACACTCCGAAACGATCCACAGCGTCGCCCAAATTAGCCGAAGCGAGGTGTGACGACTTCCTGAGTGCTTCAGGCGCGATTGCAAGAGTTTCCACCGCAAAAACCTTTTCAAGCTGTGTATCAAATACCAAAAAGGTCTCCGAATGCATCTAGGCGCGTCCGCACCAGCCAAAAAGCATCGACGAAACGTTTTCCGCCACTGGCCACCTGAGTCGCTCAGTGGAACCGTTACCTTCCACGAACAACAACCCATCGAGGTCGGTTCGCGGCGTGACGTGAGTAGTCGGGCTCAGCGGAGGTCAGTGACGAGCCAGGTGGAATCCTTGGGCGAGCACTTGGTGCCATGGTCCTATATAACGATATCCAACTGCAACCACGACGACGCCTCCGAGCAAGAACGCCAGAGCCACCACAACGCGCAACCGGGACGCCCGCGGCCTAACGCGAGAAAAGCGCAGCCTTCCCCAACTACGAAGGCCAAGTTCTCCACCACCTTGATAGAGCGCTTTCGGGAAGTAGACAGCGATATGAACCGCCGCTAAGGCAAACCAAGCTATGAAACTCGCTTGATGGATCCCTCGCCAAGTTTGAACTGAAGCAGAGTATGGTCCGACGACCATCAGCATTACGCCAGATACCATGAGCGCGACGGTAGCAAGGACCAAAAGAGGTGCCGCGATACGAAGCAGCGGATGGGGGGGACCGGCACGGTAATATCGCGGGTTACGCAGATAATACTGCGCAAAGCGATACGAAGTACTGCCCAGCTTGAGGATCAGCGGCGGGATCAACATATACCCGATAATTGCATGCAGGGTAAAAAGCTTGCCGATGGCAGGAACCGTGATACCAATAACGAATAGCTCGACAAAGACGATCAACCCCACGAGCGAGGTGAGCCGAGTATTTGCCAACACCGATCGCTTTGGCTCCGCATCATCTTTTTGAGGATGCGTCATCTCGTCGATAAGTGACTCAATGACCGGTGCAAGTGGAGTGGTATTGTATTCGACTCGGGTTGCAGGGCGGCTTGGCATCACTGGAGTTGCTCCACGCGGCGCCCAATGCGATCCTGCGCGTTTGTCCAAGTTTCGGTGCGCTTCCATTCCAAAGAGTTATACCCGCTGAACCTGAACCTTGCATTAAGAGTCTCGACTCCCCAAAAGCTTTGCATGCCGAAGCTGTACTCAAAACGGGTTGGGACTGGCAGTCCAAGCAGCGTTAAGCTATCAAAGGCGAGATGAGTTCATCCTCTGCTACCGTGCTCGTGGGTGGAGGTGCCCGGCTGAAGCGACTTCGCCTTTGCGACCAGTTCGTTTGAGGCGTCGGGGAGCGGGCAGATCCGGTCGAATCTCTAGCTATATTTGGCTTGTGGAGTTTGCAATGCTCCAATTGGGCGATCGCCAAAGATCGCCAAAGAGGTACCGCAGCGCAGGCCGTATTTTCCTGCCCTCCTGGCGCAATTGGTTAGCGCAACGGACTTTTAATCCGTGGGTTCTGGGTTCGAGTCCCAGGGGGGGCACCATATCGGGGGCTAGAACGGCGCTCCAAGGCGCGTGGTCGCCGATCGACTGAGCAAAATGACCACCGGCGAGAAACGGGGATGGCTCGAAGAAAAGATGCCAAAGCCGTGCGACGTCGGGGTCAAGACGCCAAGAATTCCGCAAAAGGCGCGGTTCGGCGGAAGTGGCCCGTCGTAGGCGGGATTCAAGCGCAGGGTTCGCGTCAAGCACCCGAGCTCATCGACATCACCCTTGAGCACCATCAGCGAGAGCGGGCACCGATCCATCCTCAAGGCCTGGTTCGAGACTGCGAAGGTGAGGATCTCGCCCAAGACCGTTGTCGGCTACGCCCGGCGGATCCACGATCACCTCGGGCCCAGATTCGGATGAATTCCAACCGACGAGATCAGCGCCGCCGAAATCGACACGCTCTATCGTCACCTCTTCCTCAAAGGCGACTGCCCCCAAGCTAGACCCTTGCGCTCTCGCGCCGGGGCCTAAAAGCGAGCCATCAAGTGGGGTGGCTCGAAAACAACGTGGGGTGCCGCGCGCCGATCCGCCATAGAACACCCAGGCGCCGAGAGCCGCGCCCACAGTCGGAACATCTTCAAGAAATTCTCAACGAGGCGCGGGAACCTCTGCGTTCTGCGATAGACCGACGTCGAGGTCAGCGTCTTGAAGATCCGGCGCTCGATCGCCTACATTCTGGCCACTGGTCTCGGGAATGGCTCGACCAAACCAACCGGATCCGCATGCACGACCCTCGATCCCTGTGCCGACACGATGGAAGGGGTCGTTGGGACCCGCTTCAAACTCGAGGCGTAGGAGTTACACGGCCATTGAGCTCGCTTTCCATCTGGCACCGCAAAGGCCGTACGCTTCGCTTGCGCAAATTGCCCCTACCAAGCTGAAGCTAGCTCCGAGGAGAAATACCGCCGCCATCAACTAGGGAGCGGAAACGTCACATTGACTCTCACCGATATAAGCAACGTGGTAACAACTTTTGCCCCAGCTCAGTCTTCGTCGGGTTCTCCTTGCCAGGCTTCGTGAGCCTCCCTAAGTGCAAATCCGGCTATCACAAAACCAGCCACGGGATCCACCCACGCTTGGCCGGTAGTGCGATCGATAGTTATTGCGGCAAGGACGGCAAAGGCCATCCAGGCACACAACATCGACTCGGCAGCTTCGCTCAATAGGAGTGCACTCCCTATCGCTTTGGCAGTGCGTCGCTTGGCGACTGCCAAAGCGGGCATCACCACGAGAGCCGTGGCGCTCACCGCGATGCCCGCCCAAGAACTCTTGGGGTGGAGGTGGCCGGCGAGGTTGATGCTTCCGTCGATAAAAAGATAGACCGCAAGAGCTATGAAGGTAACCGCGATGCCCCGCAACGCAAGCTTCTCGCGGGCATCGTTCACCTCCCGAGATTTCATCGCGCGCCTCAAGCGTGTCAGAACCAGTCCCGCAGCGACAATTTCTATTCCCGAGTCCAACCCGAATCCGGTCATCGCCACAGAGCCTGTTGCAATGCCAACCACCGCCCCAACCAAAGCTTCGACGGCGTTCCATGCCACTGTGACGGCTTCTAAGCGCACTCCTCGGCGCACTAAAGGACTTCTCGCTAGAGCTCCTGGGTCGTTGCCGTTCACGGTACCGCCTTTGCGCGCGGGCACCTCGAGGCACTGCCGCAGCTAGCGGTGGTCGCCTCAAGTAACCCGCAGACGTATTTCTCCATATCGCCATGGTAGGCCTATCGTCCCGCCCGCACTACTGCCACCAGCGATACTTGGACTCGAGGCGGACTTCGTCCGGTCCAACATCAGCTGGCGAGGCGAGCGCGCCAGGCAACTCATCATCGCGCTGTTCACCTAAAAGTGGTTTTTTGCCATGGAGATCGCCATGGAGCGGCACCAAGACCAGAGGTGGGACCGCTCAGCAGCAAACCTTCCCGAAACAGATGGCAACCACCGTCGTCACCACACGAGACAAAGGCGTCGGCTGTCTTCGTCGGGACCAGGAGCACCCACACCGGGCAAAAAGAGATCTGCGCCTTTATAGAGTCCCCGAACTCCTTGGCGGGATCAAGACCATTTTGATGCCTTCGACGTGACTCGATAATAGACCGAGGCTCAGCTTGCTCGGATAATCGCTTTATCTTGCGAAACTGATGTCATGGGAATGCGTGAAGCGATTCAGGGGCTTAACCTAGCGGACAGAATTGAGGTCTCCCATGGCTAGTGAAGTAAGAATTCTGGGTACGAATTGGTGCCCCGATTGCAAGCGCGCAAAACAGTTCCTTTCTGATCAGCGAGTTCCTTACCGCTTCATCGACGTCGAAGAAGACGCCACGGCACGGATGGAGGTTGAGGCCAAGAGCGGTGGAAAGCTCATCATACCTTTGGTAGAGTTCCCCGATGGCACCATCTTGATCGAACCGGACAACTCCGAGATCGCCGAAGTGCTCAGCCTAAACATCAATGCCAAGAAGACCTTCTATGACCTGATCATTATCGGCGCGGGACCCGCCGGGTTGACCGCAGGAATCTATGCCGCACGCGAAGGTATCGATGTCCTCATTCTCGACAAGGGGGCCTTGGGGGGCCAGGCCGGAGCGACGGAAAGGGTCGACAACTACCCAGGATTCCCTGAAGGTGTCAGCGGAACGGGCCTTGCAGAACTCTATGTGAAACACGCCGAGCGATATGGCGTTGAAATGCTCTCTGGAGTCGCAGTTGATACCGTGGCCAAGGACGACGGAAACATCGCAGTGGGCACCGACAGAGGCGTGATCTACCGATGTCATGCCCTGGTGGTCGCGACAGGTTCGACCTATCGAAAGCTGGAGGTACCCGGCGAAGATGACCTGATCGGTGCAGGAATACACTTCTGTGCGACGTGTGACGGCCCCTTCTATAAAGGGGCGGAAAACTTAGTGGTAATTGGTGGGGGGAACTCTGCGCTTGAGGAGGGCCTCTTCCTCACCCAATTCGCCAAGCACATCACGATCCTCCAAGCCCTCGATGATCTCACCGCATCCAAAATTCTTCAAGAGCGCGTCCGCAACGACAGCCGGTTCGAGATAATCACCTCCGTGAAGGTGACAAAGTTCCTCGCCGGAGAGGGAGGAAAGCTCGAATCAGTCGCCATCGAGCGCGACGGAAAGAACGAGACAATTCGTGCCGACGGAGTCTTTGTATTCATAGGTCTCACTCCCAATAGCGGGTTCAT
>JAKASN010000452.1 GCA_021819025.1 Actinomycetes bacterium
TGGATTGGCACTCGGTTGGAAACCGTCAGGCAATCTCCTCGAGTTCATCTTGGCAATCTTACTTTCCACCTCCGCATTCGCGGGTCTCGGCCTCATCATGGCTGGTCGGCTCAAGTCCGAGGCGGTCATCGGAGTCGCCAACGGAGTCTTTTTGCTCCTCTTAGTTCTTGGCGGAATGATCTTTCCTATTACGTCTCTCCCAGCTGCGATTTCCGACGTCGCCAAGTTGCTACCCGCGTATGCAAGCGCTCATATTCTTTTCGCGACGAGCTCTGGAGTCGCCAGCTCAACGAGCTCTTCGTGGATCGTCCTGGCAATTTGGGCGCTGGCAACTCCCCTATTGGCTACGCGGCTATTCCGCTTCGAATGACCCCATTTCCCCGGATTCTCTTGCCAGCCACGCAGGGAAGGCGACGTACAGATTGCTAAAAAATGGTTTAGCCTTTAATGTGTGTGGAAAAAATTACTCAGGGAGTGGAGCGTCACCCCAAAACTCTATAAGCGGCTCTGCTACTTTGCTTTGGTGGGACTTTCCCTCATCATCATTACCGGTGGAGCAGTAAGGCTTACTCAATCCGGTTTGGGGTGTCCTACTTGGCCTACTTGCAAGGGTAACCAGCTCGTAGCGCAATATTCGTTCCATCCCATGATTGAATTTACCAATCGCGTCATCACGATCTTTCTTACCGTGGCGGTCATGGTCGCCTCGGCGGCAGCATTTTTTCGTAAGCCATTCCGTCGCGACCTCGCGTGGCTCTCGATGGGCATGGTGGGTGGACTGGTGGCCCAAGTAATTCTCGGCGGAATAACCGTTCTCGAGAAGCTTGCCCCACCGTTCGTCATGGCACACTTCATTCTCTCGCTTGTCGTAGTACTGGATGCCTTGATCCTTTACTATCGAGCCTCCAACGAAGGTACACTGTCGCGCCCAATTGTGACCCGGGAGGTGATCTGGCTGAGTCGAATCATGTGGGCTGCGCTGACTTTCGTGCTACTGGTAGGCACTGCGGTAACCGGATCCGGGCCACACTCGGGCAGTCCCCTAGCCAAGCGCTTGCCGTTCCCGCTGCGAGATGTGGCGCAACTCCACGCTGACGGAGTGCTCTTCTTAATCGGCCTCACTCTGGCTAGCATCTTTCTCCTCCACCAGTCACGCGCTCCGGAACCGGTGATGAGAAGAGCACGAACGCTGCTTTGGATCATGGCCGCGCAGGGCGTGATCGGATACACACAGTACTTTTCGAACTTGCCGGCGATGCTGGTGGAATTTCATATTGCCGGAGCTACCGCAGTGTGGATTGCCATGATCTGGCACAACCTCAACCTCTTCGAGCGAAGCCCCGAGCGCGAGGGGCTTGACGATATCGCCAAAGGCGCTCGGCCACTTCGATCACTCCTCGGCCCGCAGATCGCCGCCACCGACTAGCGCGGTCACAATAGGAGAGAATCCTGAGCCTCGAGGCCGAGTACGCCTGATGGCCTTGGCGCATATCATGGAAGTTGCTCCTTTAGACCCGACAAGAGGTTTGAGATGTCCACGGGAACCGTCACAGAAGGAGGGGTTACTACCGATCTGAGCGAAGCTCGAGACTTGCCCTGGCGAGTGGTGCTCTGGAACGACCCCATCAACTTGATCTCATATGTCACATGGGTACTGCAAAGCTTGTTCGGATACTCCCTCGACAAAGCCACGGCGCTCACCATGGAGGTCCACAACAACGGGCGTGCCATCGTCTCGCACGGACCTCGGGAAAAGGCCGAGGTTGATGCCAATCTCCTCCACGAACGCGGTCTTTGGGCAACATTGGAAAGAGAATCTGACTGAATGTTGTTATAAAGGTCCGCTATGACACAAAGCACCGGCCCACTACGTCGTCTTGAGGACGGACGGTTTCAAAACCTGCTCCACGAAGAGGAGAAGGAGTTGCTCTCGGTACTTCCGGGGCTGGTTAATGAAGCCATTGACATGAACAGCCCATACGTCACGCGTCTTTTTCCTCCCACCTATCCATTTGATGCCGTCGCCCAAAGCGAGTTCGAGCGGATCTCTGGGGATGCCTTGGTGGAACAACACAGGGGACTCTTGAACGGCTTCTGCGTCTCGATCCATAAGGACGAAATCACACAAGAAGAACTCGTAACCTGGGTGGGAGCGCTTAATGACATCCGACTCCTACTTGGCACCGCCCTCGACGTCTTTGAAGAGATGCAGCGCCCCAACGAGGATGACCCTCGTTTTCAAGACTTCGTCATTTTTGACTACCTGACCTGGCTACAAGGCTCGATACTCGACTTTCTCGCTGAGCAAAACCACTCGGGATCGGCATGATGCTAGATCGCCTTCAAGCCTTAGGAACCGGGGTACCTCCTAACCGGCCTAGTTCTATTGGGACATCCACATTCATCGGCTCTTCGCACTAACGATACGCGGCCGCAAACCCGGAAGGATTTGACTCTTGCAGGACGATTTTTCGTTACCCGCCACTCGGGTCAAGATACTCACTGTCGATATGTCCCACGCGGAGGCAGGACTTTGGCGTCAGGTATTTGCCGGGGCACTCAGCTTGGAGAGTTTTGACCATGCCTCAGACCTCAGTCCGACCAACCAAGACCTCATTATTGTCACTGCCACGGCAATCCAAGGTGACGCTACGAGCGAGATCGTCGCGGATCTTCGCGGTGGCCAAGCACGTCTCTTGGTCTCTCTGCAAGCGCCCCAGTCCGAGACGCCAGCTTCGCTACAAACTTGGGGGCTCGAAGGCGCCATAGACCTCGGCGTGGGCGAATGGTATCTTTCTCCGAGCCCGGCAGTCAGAGCTTCTGGCATCGTCGCAGAGGTCGCCGTATATGGGCACTTCATCGAAGTGCTCCCCGCGCCCGAGGCAGAGATTTCTGCGTCGATTTCGGTAGGA
>JAKASN010000453.1 GCA_021819025.1 Actinomycetes bacterium
CCGATCTTATGCAAGGATTCGTTCTGCCATGCCCCGCCACATCACGATCGGACGGCGAGGGGGTGGGTTTCACTCGACTCTGGAAAAGGTAGACGTACTGGTCTCGGTGGTCAACAGCTCGCGCGGCGTAGATCTCGGCGCGAAATCAGACCGCTCCGATCTTCTCATCGCTGACGAGTGCCATCGCTACGGCTGCAAAATCAATGCGAGTGCGCTCGCTCCCGAATTTTCCCAGAGGATGGGATTGAGCGCGACCATTCGACGCGATGACGGTGGCCACGATAAGTTTCTCGAGCCCTACTTTCAGCGAACTTGTTACTCACTCAATTACCAGCGAGCTCTTCGAGACGGCGTCATCGCCAATTTCGGAGTGGTCTTTATTGGTATCGCACTATCGCAAGAAGAGCGAACGGCCTATGACTGGATGAGTGACGAGATCTCGAGCATGCTTGGAGCCTTTCTCAAGCTCACCGATGAAGGGTTCCCGGACTACCCCGCTTTGATTCAAGCACTTTTAGACGCGGTAGCGGGACGATATTCTCATCGCGACCAAAGAATCGAAGATATTGCCAAAGCTCTTCTCGCACTGATGAGGCGGCGACGACGCATGCTCGAATTCGCCTCCGGCAAGCTCGAGTCGCTTCTCTACCTGGTTCCTGAGATCACAGCATCGCGGGGAACGGTGGTGTTTACCCAGTCGATCGAAGTTGCACAACAGGCTTCAGCCGCACTTATTTCAAGTGGGATACGTGCAGCTGCCATCGACTCGACCACCGACAAAGAGGTTCGGGCTTTTCGCATCAGAAAATTCGCGAGTGGTGATTTACAGGCAATCGTGTCCCCGCGAATTCTCGATGAGGGCCTCGACTTCCCAGGCGCCGATTTCGCCGTGGTAATGGCGGCTAGCAGCTCTCGTCGTCAAATGATCCAGCGCTTGGGCCGCGTCCTACGTCCGAAGCAGGGCGCCGCTCTGGCGCGGTTCGCGATATTCTTCGCCCAAGACACCGTCGAAGACCCCCGGTGCGGAGCGCAAAGTCTCTTTAGAGGAGACATTGCCAGCTCTGCTGAGAGGACAGCCGTGTTACCAGACACAAACATAGCGGAAGCTCTGGCACTGCTGAGGTCCATGTCCCAATCCCTGAGAGCGCCGAGCTGAACACGCAAATTCGACTCGAGGGCCAGCGATACGCGAACTTCTTGCAACGCGAATGGCGACTTGCCAGCACAATCCGTCACTCTCGAGCGGTTTTTGGGCCAGGCAATATCCATGCGTCGCCAATGTAGCCATCAAGAGGATGCACCCAGCCCACGATCTATGGAGAAGCTACCCAAGCAAGCAGAAATAAAGCCCGCTCAACGAGCAAGCTCAGTTGCCAGCACGGCACCAAACGAACTCTGCCCAGTATGAATCGGTAATGGTGGAGACCACCCAACTCAGGCGTTGGTGAGATGCATCAATTCTTCCACGACATGGCCTGCGGTGATTAAAGAAACCGGTATGTAAGCCCGATCCGTCAAGACCAACCCACCCTCGTCTCCGACATGGGGAGCGATGCGCTTGATAGTCGGGTGTACAACCCAGGATCCATCTGAAGACATACATTCCACCGACATCGAGTCGATACGACAGCGTGCGATCCCCTTGGGCCGAAAGTGATCATCGTGGCTCACGGCGTAAAGGAATTCGTCGAAATTTGACTTTTGCACTTGCAAAGCGGTCTCCTCTCTATTTGATGCGACTGCATCAATTGTGGCGAACTAAGGCACATGAACATTTATTCCCAAAACGTCACAAAGTAGTCTCGAACTGGAGATAACTAAGCATCACGACATCCTTCGGGCCGATAAGCCCCGCAACGAAGGGTTCGAAGGGCACCGCTGACACCGATCATGTGGCAGTTAGAGGCAGACTGATTCGCGCTATCCACAAGGTTCCCGCGATGGAGGGCCGCTTTCGCGCCGTCAAGGTCCAAAGTCACTTAGCGGAATTGGTGGGCGTTTTACCGACAGAGATTTATGACACAGCAATGTATCATAAATAACATGAAAAGCGAAAACCTACTCGAAAGCACCATTGAACGCACTGAGCGCCTCAAATGGGGCACTCTGGCAGTTCTCTCGGTGAGCATCATTATGCTCAATCTCGACAACTCCATCCTCAATGTCGCCCTCCCCACGCTGGTCCGCGATCTCCACTCGACCTCCTCGCAGTTGCAATGGATAGTCGACTCCTACATTTTGGTCTTTGGTGGATTACTCCTCACCGGTGGAAGCTTGGGAGACCGACTCGGGCGCAAGTGGATCTTCATGGTCGGGCTCTTTCTCTTTGGGTTGGGATCGGTTGCTTCTGCATTTTCTGGTTCGTCCGACACCCTGATTGCGACGCGTGCTTTTATGGGGATTGGCGGGGCAATGGCCATGCCATCCACGCTTTCAATCATCACCAACGTCTTCAAGGTGCCCCGCGAGCGCGCCAAAGCCATAGCGATTTGGTCGGGTGCTTCGGGGCTTGGCATTGCGCTCGGACCGATCACGGGAGGTTGGCTGCTGGCCCACTTTTGGTGGGGCTCGGTCTTTTTGGTCAATGCCCCGATCGTTGCCCTCGGGCTCATCGCGGCGGTGCTTTTGGTTCCCAACTCGCGAGATGAAAAGATCGCGCGGCCTGATCCGATTGGATCCATCCTTTCAGTAGCAACACTCGCGACGATCCTGTGGGCGATTATTGAAGCGCCAAATAAAGGTTGGACCTCTTCTACCACACTGATTGCGTTCGCCGTTGGAGCTGCCTTGTTAGCGACGTTCATCACCTGGGAATCCAAGTACCCCCATCCGATGCTGCGCCTCAAGTTCTTCGAGAACCGTCGCTTTTCCATCGCGGCCACCTCAATTTCGATCGTCTTCTT
>JAKASN010000454.1 GCA_021819025.1 Actinomycetes bacterium
GACGTCTTTCCAGCGTCCCAGCGTGGAGAGAAGTCCGATGCCAGCGTTGACACGTCCGTCTCCGAGAGGAAAGATCCAGCCGTATCCCGGCAGTACCTCGCCTTCGGCGGTACGGATGTCGAGATGAGATTCGATATAGTTGCTTTTGGAGAGCGGCGAAGAGAAGTAGCCGCGCAGTGCCAGTCCCATTGGCAGTTCGCGATCTCTCGTCGCGCCAACCATGCGCCCGACTCGTGAATTGGATCCGTCCGCGATTACCAGGTACTTTGGTTCGAAGTTGACGACATCGCCGCCCGCCTTCATTTTTACCCTCACCGAGGTAACCATTCCCGCCTTATCCTGGGCTACCGCAGTGGCTTCAGCGCCAAAATGTACAGTTGCTCCAGCATCGGCGGAGTTCTGCAGCACCGCCTCGTCAAGCCGGTAGCGCGTCACTACGTAGCCGTAGTCAGGGAGGTCCGGATGTTCGGGCCAGTGGAGCGTCATCTCTTTGCCGAAGGCAATGGTGCGCAGGCCTTCGTAGCGGTGTTGTTTCTCAAGGAAGTCGCTGAGGCCCATTTGCTCGAGTTGGTGCACCGAGCGCGGCGTCAGTCCGTCTCCGCAGGTCTTCTCGCGGGGAAAGACCTTCTTCTCTACCACGACTACCTTGAAGTCGAACTTGGCGAGCCAGTAGGCGCAGGCGGCCCCGCTGGGTCCGCCACCAATTATCAATACATCGCACTTTGTCATAATTAACTCTCTGAGAGCCTAGGGCGGGGTGGATGCTATTGCCAAGTTCAGCTATCCCCCGCTTGGGTGAATTGGTTGATGCGCCTCGACCTATCATCTTGTGCGTGGTATCTTTGCATCCGATTTGCAAGATTTTGACGCGGTCAAATTTGCTGAGGTAGTCGTTTGGCGCGAATGTGTGGTTTGGTGCTAAACATTAGGTGAGGATTGCTGAGTGTCTCGCCTTCGCGGGAGCTCATGGGTCCCCTCTGTCGGTTGCCACATGGTGATCAGGTCGGTAATCGGACTGTGTTATTACGAGGTGATGTTTTACTTATGGCGCCGTATTTGCCAATTTTGATCATGGCTGTGATTGGTGTGCTATTTGCTTCGGGCTCCTTCGTGGCCTCAGCGCTCATGGCACCCAAGCGTCCCACGCAGGCCAAAGGTGCCCCTTATGAGTGTGGGATCATTCCCCGGCGTGAGCCGGCCTCTCGTTTTCCCGTGAGGTTCTACCTGATTGCGATGATTTTTATCATTTTTGACATCGAGATAATTTTTCTCTATCCCTTTGCGGTGGTCTTTGGACAGCTTGGTACTTTCGGCCTCTCTGAAATGGTCGTCTTCGCGGTCGTTGTCTTCGTTTCGTTTGTCTACTTGATATCAAACGGAGCCTTGGACTGGGGTCCCGCGAAGAGCTTTGGTTTTCAGGAGACCTACCCTGTGCGTACCAGCTCTTCGACGGTGAGGCGGATCTCGGGCAAAGAAGAAGCTGCTTAGTCGCTCTGGGACAGCGATTGTCGTGCCGGCGCCGATGGGCATTACGGCACGAGTGAAGTTTTGATCCGTACAATCTTTTTTGGGGAGGTTCTTGGTGGGTCTTGAGGATCTCAGTCATAATTTCTTGACTGGAAATATAGAAAACCTGGTGCGCTGGGCACGCCGCAACAGCGTATGGCCCGCGACGTTTGGCCTTGCATGTTGTGCGATCGAAATGATGTCTGCGGGAGCGGGGGACTACGACCTCGCTCGTTTCGGCATGGAGGTCTTTCGCGCATCCCCGCGCCAAGCCGACTTGATGGTGGTTGCTGGACGCGTCTCGCAGAAGATGGCTCCAGTTCTCCGCCAGGTCTACGACCAGATGATGGAGCCCAAGTGGGTTATCTCGATGGGTGTCTGTGCGTCAACTGGAGGCCTCTTCAATAACTATGCAATTGTGCAGGGGGTCGACCAAATTGTGCCAGTGGATGTCTACGCCCCAGGATGCCCACCTGGGCCCGAGACGCTGATGCACGCCATTCTCACTTTGCATGAGCAAATACGCACTGGGGCGATCACTCGCCGCAAAGGCGAGGGAGCGGGAATCCAACTGTCGGAATCCCCCAAACCCCTCATCAAGCGAGGAGTTCCTAGCCCCTCGGCGTCAGTAAAGATCGTGAGTACCAAGTGATCGCCGATATTGCTCGCGATGCCAAGGGCGTCTATTTTCCTTCCCGGGGTGACTACCTTGCCACTGTGGCCGAGCTAAAGAGAACCGGATTCGAATTTTGCTCTGACCTTTGCGCGGTCGATTACCTCGAGATCACGGAGCGCCGATTGCCCGAAGGGGTGAACGCGGAACGCTTCGAAGTTGTGGTGAGTCTGACCTCCATCGTCGCCGCCGAGCGAGTGCGCCTAAGAGTGCAGGTGCCTGAGTCGGATCCCACGCTCGCGTCGCTCTTTGATCTCTATGCGGGCAGCGAAGCCATGGAGCGCGAAGCCTTTGATCTCATGGGGATCATCTTTGTCGGTCATCCCGACCTGAGCCGAATCCTTCTTCCCGAGGAGTGGGAAGGGCATCCCCTGCGCAAGGACTACTCCGTTGGCAGAATCCCGGTGCAGTTTAAAGAATCACAATCGATAAGGTAGCGGTTTAGGGCAATGGCAGACGATAACGACAACGAAACTCCATCGGAAACTGAGGATCCTAGGCTCGCGCGTGACATAGTTCTTTCCGCTGAGACGTTCGAAGGTCCCCAGGAGATGGCAGATCGTGCCAGTACCAGTCCCTCGGTTCTCGGGGTTGAAGAAGGCGCAGTGCTGCGAATCTCCGAAGGCATGGTGCTCGACTCCAACGATATCGATATCGAGATCTCCGAAGACGAGACGATGATCATCA
This sequence comes from Actinomycetes bacterium, assembly GCA_021819025.1. GTDB lineage: Bacteria > Actinomycetota > Acidimicrobiia > Acidimicrobiales > Acidimicrobiaceae > Acidithrix. Next base: position 2,867 of record JAKASN010000454.1, read on the forward strand.
ACATGGGTCCCCAGCACCCCTCCACCCAAGATCGGA
>JAKASN010000455.1 GCA_021819025.1 Actinomycetes bacterium
TGTTCGGTTTCGCGGCGTCTATCGAGAGGTGCCTAGTGTGTACGAGCGGGGTGGGCCCGGCCACTGCTCTGGCCCGTTTGCAGAGGTGTACTTTTTTAACGGGGGCATCGGGGCAACAGGAGTAGGGGATGGTCGGAGCGCCACCTCGATGCCTGTGAACTGTGCAAATGTTCCGGTAGAAATCATGGAGGCGCGGACACCGGTGTTGTTCGAGTCGAAGGCGTTGACGCCCGACTCAGGTGGGGCTGGCCAGTACCGGGGTGGTTTGGGCCAGCAGATCCGCGTTCGGGTGTTATCGGATCAGCCTATTGACTTCATACCCGGAACTAATGATCGGATGGTCAACCGGCCGCTTGGCCTCTTTGGGGGCGGCCCCGGATCCGGAGGTCTGATGGCGATAGATGGCCGCACATGTGATCGTAGGAGAGCTCAGTCGGTGAAACTCGGTCAGGTGATAGCCGTAGGCATTCCCGGAGGCGGGGGCTTTGGCCCGCCGGAGCGGCGGAACCGTGACGCTGTTGTAGCAGATGTGAGGGAGGGGCTTATAAGCGAGATCGCAGCCCAGGCTACGTACAAGCTGGATATCGAGCAGCGCAACACCGCGGAAAAGGAGGCGACGAGTGACTAAAGCCGTGCGACCGGGGTTCCACTCGCTTGGCCGCTTATTGGGGCTAACGGCAGTAGCCACTGTGCTGGCATCTTGCGGGGCTACAAGCACGACGCACACCACACCGGCCCCTAAGACCAACAAGATCCCAAAGGCGGGCAAGACCTTGGTGTATGAAGACTCGGGGGGGCTCCTCCTGCAGGAAGAGATGAAAGTCTTTATACAGCCATTCGAGAAGAAGACAGGTATTCATGTAGAAGTAGTTGCGCCTGTCAACTTCGCCGCAATTCAAGCACAAGTGGCAGCTGGGCATGTCAATGTCGATCTCGTTGAGTTTAGTTCCGAATATGCTCCCGAGTACTGTGGGACCGTTCTCCAACCCATAACTCAATACTTCGACATGAGCCAGTACTACCCGCAGTACGTCGTTAGCAAGTGTGGCGTGCCTGAGTCCACGTTCCTTCACGAATTCTTTTACAACAAGAAGGACTTTCCAACAAATCCTCCGACAACCTGGGCGGACCTTTTTGACCCGACGAAGTATCCAGGTACGCGTGCTTTTTGGAACAACGGAGACGGCACGAACTTTGAGCAAGCGGAGCTTGCGGCTGGAGTGGCACCGTCTAAGGTGGATCCAATTAACTACTCTCGCGCATTGAGCGAGTTCACTAAGATCAGGTCTGACATCGTTTATTGGAGCACGCCCGCCGAAGCCATTCAGATGATGCAATCGGGATCCGTGGCAATCATGGATGGCTGGGGTCCATTCGCAACGGACGCCGTGATCAACGGAGCTACAAATTATGTGAGGGAGCCAGCGAACCCGATCTTCCTCTACAATCAATTCCTGGTGCCGAAGGGAGCGCCAGACCTTGGTGCTGCGCTCGAGTTCATCAAGTTCGCTACGGCGAAGGAGCAGCAGCTGAAGTTGGTCGAAACCTACCCGGAGGGGCCTACAAACAGGGCAGTCCACCCGACGCACTTCGCTAGTTCCGTTCTGAAGGCCTTTTACCCCGGGAACTTCCTTGCGTCCGGGGTTGGGACAAATGTGGCGTGGCGAGCGTCGCACTTCCCTCAGATGGAGACGGAGTGGACCAACTGGGTCCAGGGAGTGACGAAGTAGTAGACCAAGGGCCGCGTGCACGTGGTGGCCTCCGAAAATGGCTGACATAACTCTGCGGGTTCGGCGGCGGCAACTACCTGCAGTCCTTTCTTCTCTCCGCGGCCTTAAGTGGGGACTGGGGCTACTGCCAGCCTTCGCCCTGTTGTGTTTCGTAATCTTCTATCCAATGGGACGGGTGGCCGTCTCGAGCTTCGGCGCCCCGTTTTGGACCCTCGGCGCCTACCAAGCTTTCCTCGCATCACCGGCCTACGTCGATATTCTCATCCGTACATTCGAAACGGCCGCCATCGTAACAGTGGTGTGCCTTCTGCTTGCCTATCCATACGCGTACTTGATGGCTAGGTCGACCGGAATGCGACGAACCATTCTGTTTATCGGCGTGTTGGTGCCGATGTTCACAAGTGCGGTCGTACGCACGTTTGCTTGGTTCATATTGTTGGCTCCTACGGGTCCACTCATTTCTCGGGGCAACGCACTTCACCTAGTCTCCTGGCTAGGCGACGGGACACTGGGCGCAGTGGTAGTGGGCATGGTTCAAGTCTTGACGCCCTTGGCGGTGCTGCCACTTTATACCACGATGGTGAGTATTCCGACTATGCAGCTAAAGGCGGCAGCAAGTCTCGGTGCTAGTCCGGGCCGCGTGTTTCGCCGGGTGTTTTTACCGCAGACGCGCACCGGACTAGTCGGAGCTGCTGTCCTCGTATTTATAGCGGCACTAGGCTTTTACTTGGTGCCTCAACTATTGGGATCTCCCCAGCAAGAGCTACTACCGCAGCTTCTGTACGAAGACGTGATGACCCTGCTGACCTACAGGCTGGGCGATGCTGCGGCGTGCCTGTCCACCGCAGCGGCGATTGTAGTCGTGCTACTAGCATTTTGGGGCGGCGCGGGTCGTGGCGCTGCTACTGGTGGTCTGGAGACGGTGACGATCGGTGTTGAGCAGTCGGACCCCAGTGGCGAGCAGCACAGTAGTCGAGGCTTGGCCATAGTGTGTGGGGTCGTCGGTGCATTCCTCATTGTGCCCTCGCTGGTGACCATTCCACTTAGCTTCGCCGGGAAAGCCAGTTTCGTTTTCCCACCGGCGTCATGGTCTGTGCAATGGTACGTGAACCTGTTCACTAACTCACAGTGGCAAGGGGCGCTTGTCACGTCGGCGGAGGTTGCCTTTGC
>JAKASN010000456.1 GCA_021819025.1 Actinomycetes bacterium
GCACCGCCATGAGCACCTGCATGCCGAGATAGGTCATGTCCCATCGCGAGTCGCTGAGGACGTCGTCGAGAAGCTCGCGCAAGTTGAAGTTCATGGGATAGGCGAGGCCAAGTTTGTTGAGATAGGTGGAGTACACCTCGACGTGGCGCGCTTCATCCATGACTTGAGTTGCGGCATAAAATTTCGAGTCGATATCGGGCACGTTTTGCACGATCTTGGAGGCGCAAATCAGCGCCCCTTGTTCGCCGTGGAGGAACTGAGAAAATTGCCACGACGCGAGGTGGAGCTTAAGCTCGGCGCGCGAGCCAACGTCCATGGCATCGTACATTGTTGATCCGAAGATCGGGACGTAGTAGTCTTCGGTTCCCAGAGGATTATCGAGATCGATGCCCTGTTCCCAATCGATGCGAACCTGGGCGTCCCATTGGCGTCGCTTTCCCTTTTCGTACAAGTTGAGCATTTTTTCGCGGCCCGAGTCGTAGGCCCAGCTAAATTGCACCGCGCCCGTGTCATCTTGAGTGCGCCAGCCGGTTTGTTCGACAGGCAAGACGTAGCGTTTTACCTCCATCAAGCACCCCCCTATCGAGCTTTCAGACTATCACAGGGGCTCAACTAAGAGGGAGGGTACCGTGTCTTTCGGTGATGCGAGACTCAAGCTTCGTTGGGGTCTGACCCTTGCAGGTCTTGGGCCGCGGCGTCTAGGCAGAGGTGGTCGATGTCAGCGAAGCTGCAGCTGGGTTCAGAGAGCCTCGCGAGAATTACCGCGAGCAAGATCGCGAAGAACTCTACCGGTCTGCCTCCGTAGCTAGCTCCAGTGAGTAGTACGTCAAGTCCGGTGAGCGCGAAGCCTTCCTTCGGGGAGGCCAGTGCCAGCACGTCGCCGAGCTTGTTGACGAGATGATAACCGGTTGGACCGTCACCATGGATTACCATCACCGTCTGAGCGTCGTCGTTGACCACCGCAATAAAGCGCTTTGAGCGGGGTAGTTGGGTGGGGTCGAGCCTGACTACCACGGTGGCGATTTTATCGAGTGCTTCGTCGAGCAGCGCGACGCTGTAGCGCCCGTCGCGGCGTATCGCGAGCATCGAAATCGCTGGACGTTGGGCGCCATTGACATAGAGCCGCCAGATCCCGTCTTCAATGCGTGCTTGGGCAATCTCAATCTCTGGCGTTCGCCAGATGAATCCGGTGAGATCCGCTTTCAGCTCGAAGGTGCTCGGGGCATTGAAGTGCTGGGCGCAATAGGCACATTTTTGGGACGATTCGGGGGCTGGCATTCCACAAGCGACGCATGATTTCACTACGTCTATATCGGCTGGATTTCCCCGACGCTTGACAGGGTGTTCAATTCGTTGATGAGCTGGCGCAACCTGCCGTGGGAGAGATGGTCAAAGCGCAGCGCCAGCCGGCAAAGGTCGAGTCCATCGCGCTCTCCTTTTTCTGCTCCGGTGATAGGGATTGCCTCGATGGTACCCGACTGGCAGATGTCAAAGTAGCGAGCGTTTATCTTGGCGAGTTCCTCGGAAGTGGGCGCTACGCGCATTCTGAGAATGAGGAGGTTGCCGACCCATCGCATCGAGTGATAGTTGCGATAGAATCCGCAGAACTCCGTGATGGCGCGATCGATATCGGAGGTGATGAGGTAGAGGCTCTCGTCTTCAGGGGAGACGTATCCTCCTTCGAAGAGTCGCTCCTTGATATATGCCTCCCAGTCATGCCAGTATTGCGACCCCTCGGAGTGGAAAAAGACCACTGGGGCGGGTTCTGCCTTGCCTGTTTGCATCAGAGTGAGAAGCTCAAACGCCTCGTCCATGGTTCCGAAACCTCCCGGGAGGATAAGAAAGCCGTCGGACTCCTTGGTGAAGATGAGCTTGCGTGTGAAGAAGTACTTCATCTCGACGAGTTTGGGATCTTGTTGGATGAAGAGGTTTGCGGTCTGTTCGAACGGGAGCTTGATATTGACTCCAAAGGAGTTTTCCCGCCCGGCTCCCTCGATTCCGGCGGCCATGATTCCGGGACCCGCCCCGGTAATGATCATCCAACCTTGTTGTGCCATCGCTCTCGCGAGCTTCACGGTGACTTGGTAGTCGGGGTGGTCCGCCGGCGTTCGTGCCGATCCGAAGACGGTGAGCTTTTTGATGCTGCGATAGGGATGAAAAGTGGCGAAGGCCCCGTGGAGCTCCGCGAGTGCACTAGAGGCGATCTTTAGATCTAGCCGGTCGATTTCGGCATCGGCGAAGTTCACCGCAGCGTTGAGAAGCTGCAGCAGGAGGTCTTTGTTTTTCCGCGGACCCATCTTCTCCACCAGCGCCTCGAGGTCTTGGGAGAGCAGCGTCGACTCGTGTGTCGTGGCTCTAAAGCGTGGATCCTGTTTCAACTTTTCGATTTCTCTCGCACGGATAGGGAACGGGAATTTTCAAGGCAGCGGGGCAAAGTCTAAGCGAGGCGGCTCGAAACGCTCCAATGGCTTGTAGAGAGTAGAGCGCTGCACCAAATTACGACCAATGGGGTCCACGATGGCGAAAAAATCACCTATATCGAGGACCTGACCATGCGCCGCCCCGGCGGCCCGAGAAATATTCTCCTCCATCAGCGTACCGCCTAGGTCGTTGGCACCGGACCCAAGCAGCGTCTGGGCACCGCCGATACCCATCTTGACCCAGGAGGCTTGGATGTTCGGGATGGTTTTGGCATAAGCGATGCGTCCGATGGCGTGCATGAGGACCGCTTCGCGGAAGGTCGGGCCACGACGCGCTTTGCGTTGCAGGTAGATCGGGGACGCCATGTGGACGAATGGAAGCGGAACAAACTCCGTGAATCCTCCGGTCTCTTTTTGCAGGGAGCGGGTTGCGTCGATATGGGCTGCCCAGGAGCGTGGGGTCTCCACAGCGCCAAAC
>JAKASN010000457.1 GCA_021819025.1 Actinomycetes bacterium
CCGTACGACGGGCCTTGCCTCGAGAATGCCAGACCTTAAATCGAGCAAGCGCAACGCTTAGGTGGATGCGACCCCGAATAGCTCCTCGATGGTCTGCTTGGCGATGCAGGGCTTGGGTCGGAGTTCTGAGAGCCGGTGATAACTCCGATAAGTTCGTCCCTGCCTTGGACGCTCGGTCTCCTTCACACCTTTATGGTGCTGCTGGGATCAAAGGGATGTCCCAGCAAAGCTTTGTATCGTGGCGCGGTTAATACTTCTCGATGCCAGGCGCTGCACGACTCTTTGGTGCGTATCGCGGTGCTTACGGAACCGTCTGCGTCGCCTCTCTTCAACGCCCGCATCCGATGTTCCGAACCTAGACTGGGAAGCATGATTCGATTTTTGACTGCGGGGGAGTCCCACGGATCCGGCATCGTGGTGATCCTCGAAGGCGTTCCAGCGGGCCTGACAATCTCCGAGGCTGAGATACAGGGCGAATTGGGTCGCCGCCGGCTTGGCTTTGGCCGTGGCCCCCGGATGCGCTTTGAAAAGGACGAACTGAGCCTGATCGGGGGAGTTCGTCATGGGCGCACCTTGGGTTCGCCTATCGCCGTGGAGATTAAAAATACCGAGTGGCCCAAGTGGCAGGCCGAGATGTCTCCAGCACCCGGGGTCCCCTCCAAAGTGTTGTCCACTCCGCGTCCAGGTCATGCGGATCTCGCCGGGATGCTCAAGTACGGCTTTGACGATGCTAGGGATGTGCTCGAACGCGCATCCGCCCGGGAGACGGCTGCGAGAGTGGTAGCGGGAACGCTGGCCAAGGCGCTTCTGGCCGAGATTGGCGTGAGCGTCATCTCGCACGTTGTTCAGCTCGGCGCGGTAGAGAGTAAGGATTTTCAACTACCACAGGCAAGCGATCTCCAAACGATCGACGATTCGCCCGTGCGCTGCTTTGACAAGGGTATCGAGGAGGCAATGATCGCGGAGATAAAAGCTGCCGCGAAGGTTGGCGATTCGCTCGGGGGAGCCGCTCAAGTCGTCGCTTGGGGCGTACCTGTTGGCCTTGGCTCCCACGTTCACTGGGATCGAAGGATAGACGGCCTGCTTTCGTTTGCGCTCATGAGTATTCAGGCGGTCAAAGCGGTGTCTATCGGCGATGGAATTGACATCTCCTACCGGCGTGGCAGTGAAGCCCATGATGGGATCCACTGGGACGAGGCCACCGGGGATTACTATCGCAAGACGCATCGGTCAGGCGGTATTGAGGGAGGGATTACAACTGGCGCGCCGGTCACGGCTACGGCGTGGATGAAGCCGTTGGCAACCTTGAATCGCCCTGTCATCGAGACGGTGGATATCAACACCAAGGAGTCGACAGTCTCATTCAAGGAACGGACCGACGTTACCGCAGTACCCGCAATGGGTGTGGTCGCCGAAACGATGGTCGCTCTAGTGTTGGCCTCCGAAGCCCTGAGAAAGTTCGGCGGGGACTCGGTTTCGGAGTTCAAGCGCAATCACGCTGGCTATCTCGGGGCCCTCGGATCGACACCGTCAATGGCGCCGGGAGAAATCTGACCTTGACGAGTCCGGCGATACTGAAAAGATGGGTACCGTGACCCATGTAGTGGCGAGTGGTCGCGACGAGTGCGGCATTTTGGAGACCAGAGACATGAGAGGCGAGCGCCGCTTTGTCCAGAGCGTCTGGTGTGACGCGGATCCCCGTGGGATAGCTGTGTGTCAAGCTGACCTCGGTTGTGATGATGAGTTCTGCTTTTCTTGGCCAGCCACCCATGGATCAACTTTGGCCAGCGCGAGCATTAGGGCGATCATCGATGAGCGCCAAGACGGTGATCGGGGAGCCCCTTTTGGCGGTTCCCTTCTCGGTGTCGATTTCCATTTGGGATGCGCACCGGTGAAGCTGAGATACCGCGGGAAATTTCCGCCTGCGAGGCGATCAGATTCGATGAGGCTGTGCTTGGCAGCTACGATGCCCATGGAGCCTTCTGCGGCGGTGGACGAGCTTCAACGCCGAAGTTTTACGATGCTCATTGACCGTCTGCTTTGGCCTATGCCCCCGCGGGGATCGCTGCATAATGCACCAAAGACGTTCGCTGGGTCTCGATCGTGTGGCGGTCAGGCCGGGTTCGGGGACGACTATCTGGTGAGCCAAAATTGAGAACTATCGAAGTTGAGCTGCCGGGCGCTAGCTACAGCGTGATGGTGGGAAACCACGTCTTGGACTCTGTTGCTTCCCTTATTCCGCCCCAAGCAGCCAAGGTGGCGATTATAACCCAGGCGGCAATTCCGTGGAGCATCGAGGTTCCTCTCCAGGAGTCCAAGGTATTTATTGTTCCTCCGGGCGAAGAGGCGAAGAGTCTTGCGGCGGTTGGCGACTTGATTGAAGCGATCGCCGCATATGGGCTATCCCGTAATGACGTGATTATCGCCCTCGGCGGTGGCGTTGTCACTGATCTTGCCGGATTCGTTGCCTCGATATATTTCCGGGGCATCGCTTACATTAACGTGCCTACCACGCTCCTTGCCCAGGTGGATGCCGCTATCGGTGGCAAGACAGGAGTTAATCTCACGGCGGGCAAGAATCTTGTCGGCACTTTTTGGCAGCCCAGTGCGGTGGTTTGTGACCTTGAGACTCTGAATTCCTTGGCGCCGAGAGAGATCTTAAGTGGATATGGCGAGATGGCCAAATATGAGTTTCTTGGATCCGGCCAGTTTGAACTATCCGACATGGTCAGCGCGGTTTCGCGCTGCGTGAAGATCAAGGCGGGTTATGTTGCAGCTGACGAGCGTGAGGGAGGTAGCCGCGCCCTGCTCAACTATGGCCATACCATGGGTCACGCCATTGAGGCAATGGGAATTGCCGGAAAGGTCGACTATCTCTACCACGGTGAGGCCGT
>JAKASN010000458.1 GCA_021819025.1 Actinomycetes bacterium
ACCAGGGGGCATCCGAAATCAGTCTCTTGGTTCACCCCCAATTACCGCTGGCGCTCCTCGTGGCGACACGATGCATGGTAATTCGCCACGCCACCTTGCTGTGACCCGGGCAATAGCGCGGGCACTCTCGCTGATCGAACCGGGATCGCCTTGGACAAGCTGGAGCTGAGATCGCAAGATTCACCGGAACGTAACCTGTGTTGCGCACCCGCAGATTCCAGATCCCGTTCTGAATCACCAAGGCGAAGTACTTGCCCAGCTCGATTGAGTTAACTTCGAAAATGCGGCCCGGCCGCCGCGCTTTTTCCCAGCATTTGCGCCGCTGCTGCGCACTCGGCACCAAAGGTGCGCCTAATTTCCACAGCCTTCCGCAAAGTTCCTAGTAGGTGCCTACTTGGCACGCAATTTCCTCATCCTCGCTCCTTGCGTTGTTGGCTAGTCAAATAAGGGCCGCAAATACGAGACGCATATGATGAGAGTCGTGCACGCAATTTACCTCGCGACATCTGCTTCACAGATAGACCTCAACAGGGCCTTCGCAAGTGCCCAGATGGCTTTTTCCTTGGGTTGGCATATCCTTCTTGCAAGCTTCGGGGTTGGCTTCCCCGTGCTTCTCCTTTACGCGGAGTGGCAGGGCCACCGCAAGAAGGACGCCACCTATCTCCTTTTGGCGAAGCGCTGGGCCAAAGCGGTAGGGGTGATGTTCGCGGTAGGCGCGGTATCGGGAACAATACTCTCATTTGAGCTTGGGATCCTCTGGCCAGGACTTATGGCGAAGTATGGAGCTATCTTCGGCTTCCCGTTCACCCTAGAGGGATTCGCCTTTTTCATTGAGGCGATCTTTTTGGGCATCTATCTCTATGGCTGGAGCCGCTTGTCATACCGAGCCCACATCCTCTCGGGAATCCCCATTGCGCTGGCAGGGACGGCGTCAGCGTTTTTTGTGGTCGCCGCCAACGCGTGGATGAACGACCCGACCGGATTCCGCTTAGTCGCAGGCAAGCCCACAGACCTAAAGCCCTGGGCGGGCGTATTCAATCCGGCAACGCCTACCGAGACTACCCATATGATTGTCGCGGCATTCATGATCACTGGATTTGGCGTAGCCTCGGTCTACGCATATGCCATTCTCCGTGGTAAAGATGACCGCTATCACCAACTCGGGCTGAAGATCGGGCTTGGCCTCGGCGCGATACTTGCACCGATACAGGGCATCGTCGGCGACTTGTCGGCAAGATATGTTGCCGCACGTCAGCCTGTAAAGCTTGCCGCGATGGAGGCGCTCTTCAAGACGGCCCGTCACGTCCCAGAGACCTTGGGCGGGTTTGTCCTGAATGGCAAATTGCTATACGCCATTCGTATCCCCGACGGTCTCTCGCTGCTGACGCACTTTAGCGCGAATGCACAAATCATCGGGCTGGACTCGGTTCCCGCCGCTCAACGTCCGCCCGTCAATCCGGTGCATCTGGCATTTGACGCCATGACGGGGATCGGATTCTTGCTATTTTTTATTGCGCTTTGGCTTGGCTATTCGCTGCTCCGGACGCGCTCGGTGCCCTCGAGCAAATTGTTTCTTTGGCTGGTGATCGCCAGTGGTCCCTTGGCGGGCATCGCCACCGAAACCGGCTGGATGGCCACCGAAGTGGGTAGGCAACCTTGGATCGTCTATCACGTAATGACGGTCTACCAAGCGGTTAATCCAGCTCCGGGACTCTGGCTGGGACTTCCGATTCTCATCGTTCTCTATAGCGTGTTAACCGTGGTGTTGATCTTCATCCTCCGCAGAGTGGCTCGAACTCCCCTTCCGGTGGGCGAGATCACCCTCGAGGAAGTCGACCGAATGGACGTGCTGAAGTGACTGCGATTAGGCGACCCGAGCTCTCTAGGGCGGAGCTATCGTGACCGCGGTACAAGCACTCGCCGGTGCTCTTTGGGTGGGGGTCATCGCCTACGCGCTCTTTGGCGGAGCGGACTTTGGGGGCGGATTTTGGGATCTAACCGCCGGCAACGCAAAGACCGGGGCCGCGACTCGGGCTCGCATCAGCCATTCCATGGGGCCGGTGTGGGAGGCGAACCACGTGTGGTTGATTTTCGCGCTCGTGGTACTGTGGACGGGATTTCCGGCAGTCTTTGCATCGCTTGCGTCGACACTGTTTATTCCCTTTACCCTGGTGGCATTCGGGGTCATACTCCGCGGATCTGCTTTTGCCTTCAGAAAGGAGGCCAAGGAGATCGCACTGATGAGGGTCTTTGGGGCGACCTTTGCCACCTCGTCGATCGCCACGCCCTTCTTCCTCGGGACCATGGCGGGCGCGATCGCATCGGGTCGCGTCCCTCTCGGGGTGGATAAAGGCAACATCATCACCGCTTGGCTAAATCCGTTTTCGATCTATGCGGGGATCTTGGCGGTGGGTACCACGGCATGGCTGGCAGCGGTATTCCTCGCCGCGGACGCGCACCGCGACAGGCAGGTCGAGCTCAGCGATACTTTCCGCCGCAAAGGTTTGGCGTCAGGTTTTGTGGTTGGGGCAATTACTTTCGGGGGAATTGCCCTGGTTCATTCCCAAGCCCCTTTCCTCTACCATGGCCTGATCAGCAAAGCGCTATGGGTCGTGGCATTGTCGGCGCTTTCGGGGGCGATCTCTATTGCGCAATTGTATCGACGACGATACCGCTACGTCCGGATCACCGGTTCCCTGGCGGTGGTCACGGTCTTTGTCGGATGGGCAGTGGCTCAGTACCCTCAAATGCTGGTAGGCGGACCGACATTAACTCAGGCCGCAGCTCCCGCGCCAATTCCGGGCGATATGCTTTGGGCCCTGGCAGTAGGGGGTGCGCTGCTGATTCCCTCGTTGGCTTGGTTGTACATCCTCTTCGCCGGTCAAAAACAAGC
>JAKASN010000459.1 GCA_021819025.1 Actinomycetes bacterium
CCCAAGACGTTTTTGCTTTGAAAGTGATCACCTTAGGTGGCGCTCCAACAACTGCGGGTGGTAATTCTTCAACGAAAAAGTTAACTTTGCCTTGTGCGTGGGTGAAAATGGTGTAAAGTGGACCAAAAGGGATCGAAGTGGTAGAAATTTAGCTGAGGTTAGGGGTGACAGTGGCGACGGAAGGACCAGCGCGTTTCATCGGCACGCACGAGCACTCCCTCGATACCAAAGGCCGCCTCACCTTGCCTGCGCGCTTTCGCGCCAGCCTCGGGGAATCTTGCGTGATTGGCCGATCCGAGTTCGGCGACAACTGCCTGGCCATTTGGCGCATGAGCGACTTTGACGACTATTCAAATCAGCTCCTTGAAGAAGATCGCAAGGATCCCGCGGTGTTGCGGCGCATCCGAATTTGGACCAGTGAGGCCTTTTTCGCTGAAATCGACGGCAATGGTCGTCTCGCGGTTCCAGCCCGTCTGCGCAACTTCGCCGCTCTCACCCGCGAAGTGCTGGTCATTGGAGTGATTAAGACCATCGAGCTGTGGTCGCCAGATAATTGGACGACATATCGCGGGGGCGAGGATGCCTGAGGCGGCGCTGAATAGCTACGACAGTTCCTATCATTCCCCGGTGATGTGGCGCGAAGTGGTGGAGATCTTTTCCGCCGCAGCCGGGGTAGTCATCGATGGGACCATCGGCGGGGGAGGCCACAGCCAGGCGCTGCTGGTATCGAGCGCTGACATCAGGATTTTGGGTACCGACCGCGACGATGAGGCCCTGGAGTTTTCTCGAGAGCGCCTCAGCGGTTTTGGCGATCGCATCCATTTCGCCAAAGCGAGCTTTGCCGAGCTAGGTGAAGTGATTCGCGATGCCCAAGTGATCGACTGGATCGCCACCGATCGGCTCGTGGGCGCGCTTTTTGACCTCGGAGTTAGTTCGCACCAGCTCGACGATTCCCGCAGAGGCTTCTCCTTCCGCAATGCCGGCCCCCTTGACATGCGCATGGACGCTACCTCGGGGACCGACCTGGGGGGCTACCTTGCTGGGGTCGACGAACGCGAACTTGCGCGGTCAATTGCGGAAAATGGCGAGCGCCACTTTGCCCGGCTTCTGGCACGAAAGATCCTCGCCGCGACGCGCTCTGGGGCGGTGGCTGATACTGCGGCATTGCGCGAAATCGTGGTCTCTGCGCTGCCCAAGGCCTACCTTGCCAAGCGAACTGACCCGGCAACAAAAGTCTTTCAGGCGCTGCGGATCGCGGTGAATGACGAGTTGTCCCAGCTGGACGAAGTCATAGCCGGACTTGGAGAGATCTTTGGAGTTGGCGCCCGGATCTGTTTCATCTCCTATCACTCCGGAGAGGATCAGCGTGTCAAGCGCGGTTTTGCTCGACTCGTGGAAGGGGGCTGCACTTGTCCCCCCGCGCTTGCCTGTGTCTGCGGCGCCCAGGTGACTGCGCGGTCGCTGGGGCGCTTGATGCGCCCCAAGCCCGATGAGATCCAAGCCAACCCGCGTTCGCGCTCGGCGAGGCTGCGTGCCATTGAATTTATCGAGCCCGTGACAGTGGCTTCATTGCGAGGAAGGTGAGATGGGCAACACTGCAGCACCACGGCAATACCGGCGCAGTGGCGTAGGAAGTTTCTCGGACTGGATTGGCGAGCGGGAGCTTGAGCAGCGTACCATCGCCCGAGTCCTCGCCCAAGAAGCGATAGCTACCCAAATTGCCAAGGCTTCGGTGGCGCCTGCGCCGACCCCGCCTCCAGTTCGAGAACACCACCGCAACCACAAGAGCCGGGAGCGCCCCATGCATGCCCAGGGCTCTCATGCCAAGCGTGCCACTGCCTCTGGGTTCGCAGATGCCCCTCCGGTGATTCAACATCGCCTCGCACACCTGAAGCCTTTGGCTACCGGCGAAGAACTCAAGTCACTTCGCCGTAGTGCTCGCCTGCATCGCCTCAGCGTGCTCTCTGCCATCGCGATGGTGGCCATAGCCGCGCTAATCTCGGTGGTGGCGCGTGCTGAGATTGCCAAGATGCAGCTCAAGGCAGACGCTATCGCGCCGACCCTCGCCACCTTGGTGACCCAGAATCAGCAGCTCAGCGTGAGCGCGCAGCAGCTCAGCGCACCGGCGCGGATTGCCGCGGTGGCCCAGAACCAGCTCCACATGGTCTTTCCTTCTGGCTCTGGAGTTGCCGCGGTCGCTTCGTCTCTGGCCACTGCCTCGGCGGCATCTCAGCCCTACAGCCTCTATTACACCGCTGCCGGTAGCGATCCCGCTACCACGGTTGCACCGCCACCAACCACTACGGTCAAGGTTGCTCCATCGGCAAGTGCCCCAGCTGCGGCCGCGACGGCATCGCCCGCAACGACGCTTCCAGCGGTTGCGGTGGCCGCCGCCTCGGTGGCGCCTCCCAGTGCCGCGCCAGTGACCACCCCTACCACCGCGCCGTCGAAGTTAACTTTGGTTACTCCCTCGGTGGCCCCTAGCACTTCGAATGGAGGGTAGCATTGTCGATCTCCGCACCTCCTCGCCCCGGTAAAGGGCGCGCCTCTTCACCGCCGCAGCGCCCGCAGCGCCGCCCCAGCCGAGGGCGCCGGCCCCATGGTCTGTCTTGGCTGCCGGTGTCGACGCGGCGCATGGCATTTTTGCGGCTCGTCTCGGTACTCTTGCTAGCGCTTCTGGTGGTACGCCTGGCCGTGGTGAGCCTGTTGCCATCTGCCAATTACCGATCGCTGGCCGCAGCCGAGGGCTATTCGGTGGTAAATGTGGTCCCTCAACGCGGAACCATCTTTGACTCCTCAGGCACGGTGCTCGCGGTCTCCGAGCCACGCAACACCGTGGTCGCCGATCCTCTTCTGGTGCAAAACCCCATTGCGGAAT
>JAKASN010000460.1 GCA_021819025.1 Actinomycetes bacterium
CTATTGGATCCCCACCTATGCCAAGATGGGGATCGAAGGGGTATCGATCGGGAGCAACGACCTTACCCAGCTCATGCTTGGCGTCGACCGAGACTCCACCATTTGCGCGGAGCTGTTTGACGAGGCAGACCCCGCCGTGCTAGACGCAATCGAGCGTATCGTTAACGCATGCCAGGATTCCGGCATTACCTCTTCGTTGTGTGGGCAGGCGCCCTCCAATCGCCCGGAGTTCGCCGAAACATTGGTTCGAATGGGAATCACCTCTATCTCGGTAAATCCCGATACTGTGGTCGCTGTCAGCGCGACAGTCGCCAGTGCTGAGTGGCGCTTGCTGCTTGAATGGGGCGCCAAGGGCCGGGCGACCCCTACGCCGCGACTGGCGCCGCGCCATCACCTCCGGCGTCGCTGGAGATAAAGGTACCAAGCTCGCGCGCTCGGTTGGCTTTGCGACGAACTCCAACTATCCCGCCTGATCTTCCTTCGCTGTGCTCTGCGACAGCGTAGAACCCAACACCCCCTCATGATGCCCTCCCCGTCATATGAGCAAGCGGGCACCATGGTAGATACCCCCCGACTCGGTAGAGATACGCCTTCAAGTGGCCTCAAAAGGATACTGAGAGCAGCCATCGGGCAGATCCGCCTTGGGAGGATTTTGCGTAGCACGGGCTACCCGCTGATAGTTCCAGCTGATTACCTTGGGTGGAAATTCGAACCGGGGATGAGCGAGTACTGAATTCACCGCTCCGTTGCACACTCTGGAACGTCCTTATGCATCGAAACGGAGAGAGATCTCTGAACTGGGCGCCAACCACCCGATGTCGACCGAGCGCTCGCGATTCAGCCGTGAAGTAAAACGTTCTACGCCACGGCTGTGACACATTTCCCCATTTGGTAGCGTTGCAAGTCTGGCGAAGGTCTCTAGGGCAGCGTGAATATGGACTAGCCTCTTTTGCATACGCCTGAGGCGATGCCCGGGCTGCCGGATTCGAGCGACCGGCATTTTGGATCGTCAAAGTGCTGCGCAAGAACAGGAGATATGTGAGATTGAGTCAACCGTTCCGGTCGTTACTGTGGCGCCCGGTATCATCAGGGACTTTTGCCCAGCAAACGCACGGCACAGCATGTCGTTGAAGCGAAACCTCCGACTTCACCAGGGACCGAACAAGAAAGTCTCCGCAGTGGTACTCGTATTGGTCGCGTCAACATTGGCATTATCGGCCTGTGGAACGTCGAGTTCGACACAACCTCCATCTTCGAATAGCTCTATTCGCGTGGTTGCCGCGGAGAACTTTTGGGGAAGCATCGCCAAGCAGATCGGCGGGTCCCATGCCAATGTGACCTCGATCATTACCAACCCCAATACTGACCCCCACGCCTATGAGCCCACCGCACAGGACGGCCGCATCATCGCAAGCGCGCAAATGGTAATTGAAAATGGGGTTGGATACGATTCTTGGGCAGCGCAACTTATCGCTGCCAATCCATCTCCGTCTCAAGTGATCCTTAACGTGGGAACCTTGGTGGGAATACCGCTAGGCGGCAATCCCCACCGTTGGTATGATCCTGCCAACGTTTATCAGGTAATATCAGCGATAACCACCGACTACCAGAAGCTCGACCCGGCCAATGAGGCATATTTTGCTGCCCAAAAGAATGCATTTGAGACCAAGAGCCTCGCGAGCTACAATGCCCTTATCAAGGAGATCAGGGCGAAATACTCAGGTACCCCAATCGGAGCCTCGGAAAGCATCGTGTCACCTCTCGCCCAGGCACTTGGATTAAAGCTAATTACCCCATACACGTTTCTCCAGGCAATTAGCGAGGGCACCGACCCAACAGCAGCTGACAAGGCGACAATTGACCACCAGATTAAAACCAAGCAGATAAAGATCTACATTTTCAACTCCCAAAATGCTACACCGGACGTTCAAGCTCAATTGACCGAAGCAAAAGCGGAGGGAATTCCCATTGTAAAAGTAACAGAGACCTTGGTCCCAGCGACTGCAACCTTCCAGAGTTGGCAGACGTCGGAACTGCAAAGCATCGCAGCCGCGCTGGCAAAGGCGACCGGCAAATGAGGGAATTGCCATGACGCCGCCGAGTGATCTCACCCAGGGAGAACCCGTAGTCAAGGATCAACGCGAAGATGGCGTATCGAGCCGTCCAGTGCTTGAATTCCATGATGCTGAAGTCACCTTGGGAAGTCGAAAGCTTTGGAGCGGCGTCGACCTTGAGGTGAGTCCGGGAGAATTTGTCGCCGTTTTGGGCCCCAATGGCGTGGGGAAGTCCACGCTCATCAAAGCGGCGCTGGGGCTCGTGCCCTTGAGCGCTGGAACGGTCCGAGTGCTCGGGTCCGTGCCCGGACGCGAAAGCCATCGCGTGGGATACCTGCCCCAACGTCGGAGTTTTGATCCCTCGCTACGGATTCGCGGCATCGACGTGGTTCGCCTCGGCCTCAACGGGGACAAATGGGGTCTCCCGCTCCCCGGCCTGGCAAGACGAACCAGGATTCGCGAAGAAGCTCGGCTGAAAGAGGTAATAGAGCTTGTTGGAGCGTCGGGGTACGCAGATCGACCGATTGGACAGGTCTCAGGCGGCGAACAGCAGCGCCTTCTTATCGCACAAGCACTGGTGAGTCGGCCCGCGCTACTGCTGCTCGACGAACCGCTTGACAGTCTCGATCTGCCCAATCAGGGTGCAGTAGCAGCTCTTATAAGTATGATTTGCGAGCGCGAGGGTGTGAGCGTCGTTATCGTCGCCCACGACGTGAATCCCATTCTCGCCTATCTGGATCGGGTTGTCTACATAGCTCAAGGAGGAGTAGCCGCGGGCACACCCATTCAAGTTATCACCAGCGAAAACTTCAGTAAAATC
>JAKASN010000461.1 GCA_021819025.1 Actinomycetes bacterium
ACGCAATGGTGGTAAGGTCCCCCTCGGCTGGCGCCACCAAGCTCATCGCCACATGGGCAATGTGCCCGGTGATAAATGCTGGCGACGGAGCCCACCAGCACCCCACCCAGGCGCTAATCGACATGTTTACTATCGCAGAGTACCACCAGAGCCAAGGAGATTTTTCTTCGCTGCGGGTGGGAATAGTGGGGGATATCCTCAACTCCCGAGTTGCCCGCTCGCTCATTGACGCTTTTGGAATTTTGGGCAGCGAAGTAGTGCTGATCGCCCCGAAGACCTTGATGCCGAATTTTGGAGCGGGCGCCCAAGTGAGCTATGCCCACGACTTCGACGAGCACCTCTCGGAACTAGATATCGTCTACCTTTTGCGGGTCCAGCGTGAGCGAATTGACCAAGGATTGATTCCGAGCTTCAGCGAGTACGTTTCGCGCTACGCGCTGAGCAGGGAGAGATACGCTCGCCTCAAAGCGGGTGCGCTAGTGATGCATCCTGGGCCGGTCTTTCCCGGCATGGAAGTTGATGCCGCGGTGGCAGACGGCTCGAGTTCGCTGATCCGTCGACAGACCGAAAACAGTGTCTTTGTGCGCATGGCGGTTTTGGAATCGATCTTTGGCAAGGAAGGCAACTGAGCATGTTCTCGCGCATAGTGATTCGTGGGGGCCTGCTCGTCGACCGCTATGGCTTTCGCCGAGAAGACCTAGCCATTAGCGGCGCAGACATTTCCGAGGTTTCGCCCCGCATCAAGCCAATCGCTGGTGACTTAGAGATTGACGCTGCTGGAGGGCTCGTCATGCCGGCCTTTGTCGACCCCCATACCCATTTGCGCACCCCTGGAGGCGAGGAGGCCGAGACTTTGGCTACCGGCACCCGGGCTGCGGCCCTCGGGGGCTATGCCGCAGTCTTGGCGATGCCCAACACCGAGCCCGCCCTAGATAGCCCCTCCCGGATCACTCAGCTCCTCAACTCCGCTGCGGGCCTCCCTATCAAGGTACTTGCGTCGGCGAGCATTACGCGCGATCGTAGAGGGCTTGAACTCTCACCATTTCAGAGTTTGGCGGCGGTGGGAGTACGCATCGTCACCGACGACGGCTCGGGTCTTCAGGATGCTCATTTGATGCGGCGCGCCTTGGAGTACTGCTCGGAGCTGGGAATTGTAGTCGCACAGCATGCCGAAGTTTCCGAGCTCTTTCGCAAAGGGGTGATGAACGAGGGGGAACTCTCCGCGCGCCTCGGCGTCAACCCGATACCTGCGAGCGCCGAAGAGGTGATGGTGGCGCGCGACATCGAACTCGCGCGATCAGCCCGAGCGCGGATTCATTTCCTCCATCTCTCCACCGCGCGATCCGCCGAACTCGTGAGACGCGCCAAAGAGGACTCCATCGCGGTCACCGCTGAAGTTACTCCTCATCACCTCACCATGAGCGAAGACCTCCTCGCTGAGTATGACTCGTTGTACAAAGTGAACCCGCCGCTGCGCACCCACGCAGATATAGAAGCGCTGTGGTCGCATCTCGGCATGGGGACTTTCGACGTCATCGGTACCGACCATGCGCCGCACCCCTTGTGGAAAAAGCAGACGCCTTTGGATGAAGCGGCGTTCGGAATGCTTGGCCTCCAGCACAGTTTTGTCGCGCTTTGGAGCGAGATCCCTGCGGTCCTGGCACGCGGACAGCTTGTTGCGGCGCTGCCCAACGGCGTGCGAAGCTCCTTGGAAAACCTCGATCATCCCGGGCACACGTTTGAGACGCTTGCCTGGCTGTGGCAGATTTTATCCAGGATGAGCTGGAAGCCCGCAGAGCTGCTAGGGATGGGCGACTCTTTTACCGGTGAAATAGAGCCGGGGCGCCTCGCGAACTTGGTGGTCTTTGATCCCAATAAGGGCGCCACGGTATCGGCAGAGTCGATCGTGTCCAAGGCGAGCAACTCCCCCTACCTTGGCAAAAGCTTGCAAGGTGGTATCGCAGAGCTCATCGTGGGGGGACGGCGGCTATTGGAAGACGGAAAGTTGCTTGAAGAAGGGAACTGGAATTGATCTATCGCTCGGAGACCTTTAGCTCCACCCCCGGATGGCTGGTGCTAAGTGACCAGCGTTATTTTGAACTCGAGGTGATCTCTTCGTTGCCCTTAAGCGGGTCAGGGGTTGTCGCGGGTGGCGAAGTCGTCTTCAACACCGCCCTCACCGGCTACCAGGAGATAGCCACCGACCCCTCCTATAGTGGGCAATTCATCACCTTTACCAATCCTCACATTGGCAATTATGGCTGTGCCCCGGCGGACATGGAATCTTCCAAGGTGTGGGCCAACGCGGTGATTGTTCGGGACTATTCGCAGCTCTTTTCCAACCACCGTGCGGAGAAATCGCTTCTCGAGCTGCTCGAGGCTTCCGGGGTCCCTTTGGTTAGTTCGCTCGACACCAGGGCCCTTACGCGCCATATCCGTTCCCACGGCGCGCTTGGGGCGGTGATCGGCATTGGTGATCGCTCATTGTTGGCAGCCCAAGTGAGCGAGGAGTTGAGCACCACAGGCAAGGATCTTGCCAGTGCCGCGGGCAGTGCCATGCGACGTCACGTGCCTGGTCCGGGACCGCGCGTCGTCGCGCTCGACTATGGGATGAAGACTTCGATCGTCTCTCACCTTGCCGAGCACTTCGATGTGGTGGTACTCCCGCCCCATAGCACCCACGAGGAGGTTCTCGCTGAGAGGCCCGCAGGGGTGTTTATCAGCAATGGCCCTGGCGATCCCGCGGCAATTGCTTATTCCGATGCGCAAATTCAAGGGATTCTGGGGAGTGTGCCGCTCTTTGGAATCTGCCTTGGCCATCAGCTCATCGCGCGTGCCATCGGAGCCAAGACCTACAAACTCGACTTCGGACA
>JAKASN010000462.1 GCA_021819025.1 Actinomycetes bacterium
CGACAAACATCGTCACTCCGCTGGCCAATGCCTACATGGACTCCACTCCAATCGTGGTGATCACCGGCCAAGTAGCCACTTCCTCCATCGGCACCGACGCCTTCCAGGAAGCCGATACCACCGGCATCACTATGAGCATCACCAAGCACAATTGGTTGATCACCGACGCGCGCGACGTGCCCAAAGTTGTGGCCGAGGCGTTTCACGTGGCTACTACGGGCAGGCCCGGCCCGGTGCTAATTGATATGCCCAAGGATGTCAGCACCCAGATGATGGAGTGGTATTGGCCCGATGGGGTTGATTTGCCCGGCTACAAGCCCAACACCAAGGGGCACCCTCGCTCCATTGCCGTTGCGGCGCGAATGATCAAAGAAGCGTCCCGGCCGGTCCTTTACGTCGGTGGCGGCGTGCTCAAGGCCAACGGCGCCGCGGCGTTGGCTGCGCTGGTGGACAAGACCGGTATTCCTGTGGTGACGACCCTGATGGCGCGTGGGGCGTTCCCTGACGATCATCCTCTCTGCTTGGCGATGCCTGGGATGCACGGCAACTACACCGCAGTGACCGCGATGCAGAAGGCCGATTTGCTGATTACCCTCGGAGCTCGTTTTGATGACCGTGTCACGGGCAAGGTAGCTGGCTTTGCCCCTCAAGCCAAGGTTATCCACGTCGACATCGACCCCGCTGAACTCGGCAAAGTCCGTAAGCCTGAGGTGCCAATCGTGGGAGATGTCCGTTCCGTTATCGAAGACCTCATCGAAGCTCTCGACAAGGGTGAGGCCGGGGAGATTCCTCAAGCGAGTCTCGAGGATTGGATTCGTCAAATTCGCCACTGGCAAGAACTCAATCCCCTCAACTACGATCGGGATCCCTCTGATGGTTCCCTCAAGCCCCAGTATGTAGTGGAAACGCTCTCATCGCTTACACCCGAGGGCACCATTCTGGCTTCTGGAGTTGGTCAGCACCAGATGTGGGCTTCGCAGTATTGGAAGTTCAACCATCCCAACACCTGGGTGAATTCCGGGGGTCTCGGGACGATGGGTTATGCGATCCCGGCCGCAATCGGGGCCAAGGTGGGGCGACCCGACAAGATGGTTTGGGCCGTGGACGGGGATGGCTGCTTCCAAATGACCGCCCAGGAGCTGGTCACCGCTTCCGCTGAGCGCATTCCCGTCAAGATCGCTCTTTTGAACAATGCCTACCTGGGCATGGTGCGCCAGTGGCAGGAGATGTTCTATGAAGAGAGATATTCCGAGGTCTACCTCTCACCTGACCTTCCTGACTACGTGAAATGGGCCGAGGCCATGGGGTGCGTTGCGTTGCGTGTCGAGACCCAAGAGGAGGTCGCTCCTGCCATCGAGAAGGCCAATGAGATTAATGACAAGCCGGTGGTGCTGGAGTTTCGAATCGACTCGCGCGAGAAGGTGTTTCCCATGGTCCCATCTGGAGCCACCAATGACGAAATCGTGCTGGGTCCGCGTTTTGGGAGCTCAAATTGAGCTCGATCAATCCCAACCTCGTACCGATGAGTTTGCCAGGCGGGCGCAGCACCTCTGAGATCAGCCACCATGTCCTCTCGGTGCTGGTGGAAAATCGTGCCGGCGTACTGGCGCGGGTGGCGCAGCTCTTTTCGCGCCGTGGCTATAACATCTACTCCCTTGCCGTGGCGCCAACTGATGACGAGAGGTTCTCCCGCCTCACCGTTGTGGTGGATCTGGAGTCGGTAACTCTCGAGCAAATTACTAAGCAGCTTCACAAGTTGATCAATGTCATCAAGATCACCGAGATCGATCCCAGTGACGCTGTGGAGCAAGAGCTGCTTCTCGCGGTGGTTGCCGCCGATGTCCAGACTCGTTCGCAGATTCTTGAGTTGGCGGGCATCTTTGGGGCCAAAGTGTTGGACGTCGGCCTTGAACGCCTTACACTAGCCTTGGCCGATACACCCGAAAAGTTGGATGACTTTACGGAACTGATCAAAGTTTTCGGGATCGTTGAGGTGCAGCGAACCGGGCGTGTGGCGCTTGCCAAACTCAATCGCTCCGGCTCGCGTGGCGGAATTTCAAGAGGAAAGGCTAGCTAGCCAAATGGCTGAAATGTTCTACGAAGCCGACGCAAACCCCTCTTTGCTCTTGAGCAAGAAGGTCGCGGTTATCGGATACGGCTCCCAAGGTCATGCGCACGCGCTGAACTTGGCGGACTCCGGAGTCGAGGTCATGGTGGGGTTGCGCCCGGGCTCCAACTCGGCATCCAAGGCCGCCGACGCAGGTCTTAGGACCGCTTCGGTAGCCGAAGCGAGCGCCTGGGCCGATGTGGTAATGATACTCGCACCCGACACGGCTCAAAAGAAGATTTACAACGAAGATATTGCTCCGAATCTCGCCGACGGCGACGCCGTGTTGTTCGCGCACGGCTTCAACATTCGATATGGCCAAGTTGCTCCTGCTCCGGGCCTCGACGTGGCCATGGTGGCTCCCAAGGGCCCCGGACACCTCCTTCGCCGCACTTATGCCGAGGGCGGCGGTATCCCCTCGCTGATTGCGGTGCACCAGGATGCCACCGGAACCGCCCGGGAGTTGGCGCTTTCCTACGCGCACCATATCGGATCTACCCGAGCCGGCGTGCTGGAAACAACATTTTCCGAAGAGACCGAGACGGACCTTTTTGGGGAGCAGACGGTGCTTTGCGGTGGGCTCTCCTCGTTGGTGCTCGCGGGCTTCGAGACCCTGGTAGAGGCAGGGTATCAGCCCGAGTCGGCTTATTTCGAGTGCCTCCATGAGCTCAAGCTCATCGTAGATCTTCTCTATGAGCATGGCCTATCTGGGATGTGGTTCTCGGTGTCGGAGACCGCTGAGTACGGTGGCCTCACCCGGGGTC
>JAKASN010000004.1 GCA_021819025.1 Actinomycetes bacterium
AATACGCCTAGCACCCAAGTGGACACCGAGAACCGAGATGACCTTATCGAGGAGGAGTTCGTCATCGAAGAGATCTCCATCGACGGGATGTGTGGGGTCTACTAACTTTGGCAACCTCCCAAGCTCACTGGGGCGTAAACGAGGAGGTCTTGGTGTCAAATCCAGGGCTTTCATGGCGGCGCGAGTCGTTCGGCGCGCTGTGCTACAGCTTTGCCAAGCGTGATCTCTTCATGATCACCTCGACGCTGGCGCCAGCGGTACTTGACGAGTTTGCCCAGCCCAAGAGTCGCAGCGAGGTTACTGCAACGCTCAGAGCGGCCGGCGCCTCTGCATCGGTGATCTCGGCCACCATCGACGCGCTATGCGCCAAGAGCGTGCTCATCGTAGCGAGCCCACTCGCATCTGGTCACACTGCGAGATGATCTCCCCGTCGCTCACCAAGATGCTGCGCGGCGGACTCAGCGCGCCGATTTGTCTCACCTGGGAGCTCACTTATGGGTGCAACCTTTCCTGTCGACATTGCCTTTCTGACTCGGGCGCCAAGGCCCCCGGAGAGCTGAGTCGAATCGAAGCGCTTGGACTTCTTGACGACATCGCCGCGATGGGGATCTTCTATGTCAACATCGGTGGCGGCGAACCTACGATGCGTCGGGACTTCTTCGAGATCATCGGCTACGCCCAGTCGCGTCGATTGGGGGTAAAGTTCTCCACCAACGGCAGCTACATCGACGCTGCGGCCGCGAAGCGTTTGGCGGCGATGGACTACGTCGATGTGCAGGTTTCCATCGATGGCCACGACGCGCCAAGCAACGACGCGATTCGCTCACCGGGCGCTTTTGCGGCTGCCACCGCCGCTCTGGAGAATCTCGCAAAGGCGGGCTTTTCCAACCCCAAAGTCTCAGTGGTAGCGACCCAAAGCAACGTGGAACACCTCGACGAACTCCTCGCCCTCGCCGGTTACTACGGCGCTTCGCTGCGTCTCACGCGACTTCGCCCATCGGGTCGCGGTGCGCAAAGTTACCGCGAGCTAAATCCCAGCCCGGAAGCGCAAAGACAGCTTTATGCCTGGCTCGTCGCGCATCCCGAGGTGCTCACCGGCGACTCCTTTTTCCACCTCTCCCCACTCGGAGAGCCCCTCGAAGGGCTCAATATGTGCGGGGCGGGGCGGGTAGTATGTCTCATCGATCCCGTCGGCGACGTCTATGCCTGTCCTTTCACCATTCACCCGCAATTTCGCGCCGGTAACCTCCGCGAAGAGACCTTTGCAGCAATCTGGTCGAATTCGAGACTCTTTGGGGAACTGCGCAACAATCCCGCGCCAAGTGGATGTGCCCAATGCTCCGCCTATCAGGCCTGCCAGGGCGGCTGCATGGCGGCGAAGTTCCATACCGGCGCCAGCTATGACGATCCCGATCCAGACTGCGTGATGGGACATGGCAACCCCGGCCCAGAGCGCGTCTCGATAAGACCCCGAGCCACCTCAAGGGCGACGCCGTGACAACTTGGAGATCGCCTTCGGGTCAAAGCTGCTGGAGGAGATTTCTCGCTGGCCACCACTGCACTTGGTCATCCATGGATCATCGGGAGTTACGCCTCGCCCAAGCGCATCTCGTTTTATACCTCCTCATCCCACCAATCTCGACTCGCGCGACTCCCCACCGAGAGCTACCGCGCTTAACTGGCGGCACGCGCCGCTGGTAAAGGGGCATCGCGCTGGGATCTATCTATTTCGTCGGCGGGCGATCGATCCTTTGGTACTTGTCGCGCGAGCCCAATTCCCGATTTTGCCGGGCGTGGCGCCATGGAGCGCTTCGTCACCGGAGGGTCGACCAGGGTAATTTCCGGTGACTCTTCACCTTAGATCAGCCTCGACAATGCCGAAGGTGTCCGGCACCCCGATGGATGCGGCGCGCCGACTTAGGCGCTTGGCCCGCTGGGGCGACAGCGGCAGAGGGCGGAGTTGACCACTTCGGCCACGGCGGTGACCTCCCTCGCACACCAAGGTGAAAGCGAAGTGAGCTCCGGAGTCTGACGCGCGCGAGATAAGGCCACTATCCCTGCTCCAATGGCAACGGTCGCAGACGACGCCAACTCCTTTATTGCCTCCGAGGCAAAACTCATGAGCTCGCTGGATGCCACGGCATGAACTTCGGGGGTAGAACGGGTCCTCTCGCTCAAAGGGGAGGAGATCAAGCGCCGCTTTCGGATCGCTGAGGGGCGGTCGTGGCACCGACATCGAGATTCTCGAGGGGTGCCAGAGTGAGTTCTGCGGGGGCTGTTGCTGCACCAATCGCGAGACTCTTACCGTCGCTTTGGGGCTCTCAGCGCCAGAGCTTGCAAAATCAGCGCGCCGCGAACAGAGATTCTTTCCCGGCCTCAAGGCGCATCCCTCGATCGCCCGCCTGTTCTGGAGAGCCGGACCCCTCGAACACAGGGCGCCCCTCATCGCGAAGCGGGCCGGCGTGGATGGCACTAGTTTCTTCGCGCGAGGCCGGCAGAATTTCTCCTCCCCATAACGAGCACCGACGATTAATGCCTGCGCTTAAGCTTGTATCGACACGAAGTGCAATTGAACGCCGGCTCATCCGAATCTCACCGGGATCACGGCGTGATCGGAGAGCAATTCAGCTTGGACTTTCGGGTTTGGCCCACCTACGCAACTGGCGACTCGCTTCTCGGTGCCAAGCCACGCCCGGGCGGCCATAGTCGATTGCCGTGCTGCTTAGCGCCGGGTGTACTCTTGGGTTGCGGTTTTCGGTAGAGCAAATGGAGCTTGAGATTCCTCACAAAGGATAGGATCGCAGAGATGAATGCTGAGGGAGCGGAGGTTGCTTTCGCCAAGCATGCGCCACCGTTTGCCGCCATCGGCCTTGCCAAGGGACAAAAGGGCCGACCAAGCCGGGGAGATAATGATGCCGTGGCGGTGACTTTGCTTGCTGGGCGCGTGGGTGTGAGGCTTTGGCGGCCGCTGTGGGCTCCCAAGAGAGTGATGCCACCTTGCGCGAGACTTTAGCCATCGGAGCCGACCAGGCGCTAATACTCGATCCCAGGAGCGGATCTTCTCGCGCAACAATGCCGATCTCTGAAAGCTCCGGCGTCGCTACTCAAGTTAGTTTGGCCAAGGTAATTTACCAGGAGCGCTCGATCAACTCGGGCGGTGACCTCTTTGGCACCTTGCTGGCGGGATTCCTCCGGTGCGGCTACGCCCATCGCGCCCCCCTTAGCGTGTTGCTTGGAACCGCAGGCGCAACTATAGACCTGCGCCACCTTGGTTCCAGCCGCCTTGGTTCCAGCCGCCTTGGCGACACTATCGCGGCTTACACCACAGCAGCTTTAGCGCCTGCGGATCTCGCAGCGGCGCCACAAGGAGTAAGACCCCAGGAGAGATCGGCAAGCCTGCTCGGACATCGCCGCGGCGCCCCGGTTACTCCCAAAGAGGTTAATCCGCAAGCTACGGCTCGGGTAATTCTCGCTGAGATTGCATCGCAGCGCCAGAGATGATGAGGCTGCTCACCGAAATGACCTGGAGCGACGCCGACCGAGTCGCTGCGGACTCGATATTGCTGGTTCCAGTAGGCTCCACCGAGCAGCACGGCCCGCACCTCCCCCTTGGCAGCGACACCATAATCACCCTCGCGCTTTGTGAAGCCCTTGCCCAAGCACGCCCCGATGTCGTGGTCTTGGCGCCGCCAATACACTTTTCCTCCTCGGGAGAGCACTCGGGCTTCGCAGGAACAATCTCCATCGGTCAAGGGGCGCTGGAGATAATGCTCGTGGAGTTGGCGCGCAGTGCCGACGCCTTCGCCGGGGTGGCCTTTGTCAGCGCGCACGGCGGAAACGCCGAAGTGCTCGCTCGGGTGCAAAAGTCACTTCGATCCGAAGGGCGGTGCGCTTTGGCATGGTGGCCATCGCCTCCAAAGATCCACCACCAAGAACTTGGGCATAGCCCCAACTCGCCACAGAGCCCTCCCTTTGCCGAAAGTGACCTCCACGCCGGGAGAGCCGAGACCTCGATGGTCCTCGCCCTCGCTCCGCAGTTGGTGCGCGAAGAAGACTTCGCCAAGGGATACACCGAGCGCAGTGCAGATTTGCTCGCCAGGCTAAAGGTCGGCGGTGTTGCCAGCGTCTCGGCAAATGGCGTGCTCGGGGACCCTTTCGGAGCGAATTCTCACGAGGGCACCGCACTACTTGCAACGATGACAAAGTCGCTCTCCACCCAATTTGACTCCTTCCTCCTCCAGGTGGGGCTCGCTTCCAAAAGCACCAAGGACGGCACGCCATGAGCGAAAAAGAAACTCCCGGCATCAGGGTCGCGGTAATTGGCGCAGCACGAGGCATCGGGCGAGAGGTCGCTGTGGAACTCGCCAAAAGCGGAGCCAGAGTGGCCGCTATCGACCT
This sequence comes from Actinomycetes bacterium, assembly GCA_021819025.1. GTDB lineage: Bacteria > Actinomycetota > Acidimicrobiia > Acidimicrobiales > Acidimicrobiaceae > Acidithrix. The sequence goes on from JAKASN010000004.1 coordinate 4,399, forward strand.
CGGTGAAGATAACTTCGAGCTCGGTTATCAGCTCGGGCGCATCGACACCGCCGATTTCGGGGACATTTCCAAGAGTGTGCTGCGCATTGCCGCGGATGCGCGCAGCGAGACTGAGATGACTAGGGCCGCCGCAGAGATCAAGACCGCATTTGGGGGCTTAGATCAACTTGTGGTGGCGGCCGGCGGAATCGTGGGAGGCGCCACCTTGCTCCAAAGCGATCCCGCCAGCTTGTCCCTGGCATTGCAGTTCAACTTGCTCTCGCTGCATAACAGCGTTCGCGCCCTGGTGCCCCTAATTTACGACTCGCCGCTCTTGGGTTTGCGGCGCATCGTGGCGGTGGCTTCTGTGGCAGGTTCGCGTCCCCTCGCCGGTATCGGAGCTTATGTCGCGGCCAAGCACGCTGTTGTCGGCTATCTAAAAACCCTCGCCCTCGAACTTGCGGAGGTCGATATCACCGTCAACTGGGTCTCCCCGGGCTCTACCACTACCGCGATCCTGGTACGCTCCGCCGAACTCTACGGACTCGAGGGAGTCGACGACTTTGCCATTCATCATCCCCTTGGCAGACTCCTGGCACCAAGTGAAGTCGCAGCAGGAGTGATCTTCTTGCTTTCGGCGGCGGCTTCAGCAATCACCGGAACCGACCTTTATATCGACGCCGGCATGCACCTTTGAGATGAGTGCTGCTACAGCTTTGCGCCCATTGCTCGACCAACTTTACCTCTTGGGCTGAACTCTCTTTTCTCCCCGTCGCAGCATCCGCCGGAGACTCGAGGTCTCTCTTGGCTCGATGCTCGGCCACAGGTGCAAGAGTGCCTCTCGCAGTGCTGGGTATCAGGGACTCGGGGAGCCTCGATGGCGTGATGTGCCTCGATGAGCGAGTCCGTGAAGGAGTTTGAAGCTGCTCTCGCAGGTCGCGGCAGGGGCAATGGCTCTTTGTCGCAATTTGACGCTAGCTCCGGGGGCATCGCTGGCTAAGAGCGGCCCCTTGACTATGGAGCTTCGTTTCTCGTCGGAGCTTTGGGTCGATGGCTCGCGCGTCTCGCATCGCTGCGCCAACTCCTTATCGCCCCAAGTGGCGGCGCTTGGGATCGCGACGGTGACCATGGGCCAGCATCTGCGCCCATGGTCAGACGGCGAAGCCGCACACCTTTTCTTTGTCTCAGTAGTGTTCCCAGCCATTGCCATCCACAGCCGGCGTCTCGCGGCTCGGGGGCGCACAGCATTTGTGGTTGCCAATCACCGCGAGGCATCCTCGGCTACCCGAGCCAAAGAGCCATGGCGCGAGCAGCGTCACTTGCATCGTTGGGTGCCCGCCAGTGCCGGACGCGACGACACCTAGTCGGCAACCAAAGCAAGCTCCGCTACGAGAGGACGGCTTACCGCTCAAGTCTTTTCGGAAAAGTCGAGTGGCACTTTTCGGAAAGTGAAAAGAAGCGAGAGGTCATAGACGATCTTGAGGCCGCCCGCAAGAAAAAATGGCAGCCCGCTAAAGGAGAGTGTCAGCAGCGCGCCACTCAGGATCGGGGTTGCCCCGGTGCCCAAGGTTCGCGCACCGTTGGTCCATGCGCCGAGATAGCCACGATCCGGAGCGTCAACCATTGCCATTGCATAAGCCTGCCGGGTTGGCACATCCATTTGCGATAAGAGATGGCGCATCAGCAGTACCGTCACCGCGAGGCCGGCATCGGGCATAAAAGGAACCAGCATGAGCAAAAGGTTGGAAGGAAGGTGCGTGAAGACCATGGTATTGAGAAGTCCGATCCGCCTCGCGATCCGCGCTGCGACGAGCGAGGAGAGCGCCGATAGCACATTGGTGCCAAAGAAGATCAGCCCGAGGCTTCTAAGGTCGAGGTGATAGCGAACCCGAAACCAGTAGACGAGGATTCCCTGTACTATCAATCCCGCCGCGAAAGAGTCGAGCGCGTAGAGCGCCGAGAGTAAATGGATCAGTTTGCGAGTCGAAGGTGGGGGAACCCGGTGCTCAACTTCACCCAACGCCCCCTGCTGGCGCTCGACAATTGGCTTGAGGAGTCCATAGAGCAGCAGCTGAATCACCCCGGCGAGACTGTAGGCGACGATGACGGTACGAAACATCGCAGTGCTGATCTCGCTTGCCTGGCTCTGGGTGTTGGCGATGCCAATTGCTGCAGCCAAGAGCGCTCCGATCGCAGTAGCGGAGTACCCCACGAGATTAAACCAGGCATAGGTATTGGTGCGGCGCTGACCAGCGAAGAGCCGTGACAGCATTGCCTGCTCCACCCCCAAGAAAAGCCCCACCTCTTTGCCGGTAGGGCTGATGCTGCCGACCAACATCACGAGACCTATCACACCCACATTCTTGGAAGTCAAGAGCAGCGGCGTAGTTAAGGTCCAGAGAATGCTGCTCAAGACAAGGATGCGCTTGCGCCCTAACCTGTCGATGAATCGGCCCATTGCCATCGAGAGCACCGAGGAGCCCAGGAGCGCAACGGAGTAGAGAAGTCCGATCACCAAGATAGGGTAACCCTGGTCGTGCCAGTAGACCGGCAGGACGATGGAGATGAAGCCGAAGGCGACTTCGCGAATGGTTCGCGCCAAGAGCAGAAGTGTCGCTTCCCGATTTTCGTTTCGGCTCGCGCCCGCCTTTGCCAAGCTGCCCTCTTGGTGGTTGCTCATGCGGTGTTTGATGGTTATCTATCCTTAGCATCGATGGTACTTTTTCGCGGTGAAAGGCGCCCTTGGCTCGCATTTAGCGCACCACGCCAACTCTTGTTGCGCCATTCTTGGCGATGGAATCGGACTCGCCACACTCTGGTCATCGCTGGGGTCGCCTCGCCCGAGCCGAGCACCGACGATATTGCCTTGGGTCAGTGGCGTTGAGGTCGCTTCAGGAAGTCCGTTCCTCCACCTCGCAATCGGGGTAGGATTGCTCAACGCAGAGAAGTTGCGCCGAGATTCGCTCGGATAACAAATTGACCACCTTGCTCCAATCTCCCACGATGCCGACGTCGCAGGCGTCAAATATCGGAGCTCTTGGATCACTGTTGATCGCGAGCACCGTCCCAGCGCTCCTAAAGCCCACCGTGTGATTGAACTTCCCTTGGATTCCGATAGCGATGTAGAGCCTGGGGCTGACGCTTCGTCCCGTGATCCCAACTTGGCGCGAGTGCGCCAACCAGCCTTTGTCGGTAACCTTGCGCGTCGCCGCAAACTCAGCATGGAGAATCTCTTTGAGCCTTTGGAGTTCGCCATAGCTATCTCGATGCACCCCTGCGCCGAGGCCGATGACCACCTCGGCGAGCTCAAGGGCCTCGAGGTCGTCATCGCGCCAGGCGTCCAAAACACGGATGCGTCCGCGCCGCGCCACTGCGAGAGTGCTTGTGGGCACAGCTGCGAAAGTCTCTCGGGGCAGTGGGAGCGGCAAGACGCCCCCACGAATGGTGACGATTTTCAGCGACGATCTCGAGGTGATCGCCGCCACGAAGCTACCTCCGGCCGACGGCTTCCAGCCCACCAGGGACTCCGGGGTCAATTCGAGATCGATGGCATCTGCAATGAGGCCGCTATCGGTGAGCGCAGCAATTCGCGCTGCAATTCCGCGGCCCCAGTGCGTTGCTGGAGCGAGGAGCAGTTGGGGCCCTTCGGCGAGAATCCAAGGCATCATCGCATCGGCGACGTCTTCCTCAACCCACACAAAAGGCGCTCCCGAGCTCGGTGCACCACTCTCTTCCGGCTCCCTTGCGAAAAGCACGGCACGGTCAGCTCCCCAGCCACCGCAAGATTCGATCTGGCAAATCTCGCCGGAGAGCGCAACCACCTCAGTTTGCAGTTCGCCAGCCAGAGTCGAAGCGCGGCCGAGGAGTTCTCGAGAGGAGTTCTCGCGCCCGGGCTCCAAGAGCACCGCAATGGATGGTTGACGTAGTTGATGTGGAATTTGTCGTGCCACGCGGCTCTTCGCGGGCGCGGCTGGCACCGAAAGCGCACCTAATGCCACAAGCGAGGCGACCGCTTCATCTACTTGCTCCTCGAGCGTACCCGAGGCGATGATGGCGCGCCGCGCGTACGGGAGATGCTTGATCTGTCCGACCTGAGTCTCGCTGCCGGGCGCTCCCCAAGTTGACTCCGCCCCGAGTTGGGCGACCCCGAGTTGGGCGACGAGCTCGTCGGGCACCCTGCTGGCCATTTCCGAGGTGATTTTCGCAGGTTGGATCAAGCGTTCGGCCACTGATACCACTGCAGGCAGGTCAATTTCGACCATGAGACCACCATCATCGCGTTCGAGGCGCAGAACAAGCGCGGATTCATCTCCGACGACTTGCATCTCTCGTGCTGCGCCAGCGAAGGGAAGGCCAAGCAGCGTCGCGAGCTGAGGGCCGACCTGGGCAGTTTCGGCATCGACGGAGGAGCGACCCACCAGCACGAGATCGAAGGGACCGAGCAGGGCCACCGCACGGGCAAGTGCCTTGGCGGTGACCAAAGCGTCAGAGCCAGCGAGCGCGGGATCCGAAAGTAATACCGCCTCGTCGGCTCCCCAAGCGAGCGCCCCCCGGAGCATCTCGCGCGCCGACCGAGGGCCCATGGACACCACGGTGCACTTGCCAGAACTCTTCCACGCCAGCTCGGTCCCTTTGGCAAGCGCCCTTCTGCAATAGGGGTTCATCTCTAAGGCGACCTCGGTGCGCTCCAAGTAGCCGCGTTCGTCGAATCGCATCGAGTCGCTCGATGGAACTTGCTTGACGCAGACGAGAATCTTCATGAGTGCATCATCCTTCTTTTGTCTTGGGTGACGACAAGTTGTCTCCACCGGCTTTTCTCGCTATCTTTCCCATCAGCAACTCGGCACCGACCGAACGCCCGCCGTGGAAGGAGAAGAGTTTTTTTGCATCGCTTGGCGCGCGTGAGGCGCTACCGACAATCCGACCATAAAGAGGCAACCTCGCTAATTCACCTGCGGGGATCATCTCATGAGCCCGAGAGTTGATGGAGCTGGATATCTGGGAATCCACAGCACCACGCGGGCGCCTCCGGAGGGATTGTTTTCGATGATCACGCGACCGTGTTGGGCTTGGACGAGCATGGCGGCTACCGAGAGGCCAAGTCCAGAGCCTGCGGCGCGGCTCTGGCTAGCGCGACTGAAGCGATCGAAGGCGACCGGGAGAAAGTCAGCAGGGAGCCCCGCTCCATCGTCGCTAACGGTGATCACGCCCCAGGGTCCCTGGCATTGGAACGAAACCTCCACCGTGGTGAGGGTGCCAAGTCCATGGCGCAGCGCGTTGTCGATAAGATTATCCAATACGTGGCGCAGCGCAACCACGTCCACGACCGCGGTCGCCGCAGAACTGCACTGGAGAACCAAGTCAACCCCGAGAGCCGATGCGCGCGTCTCAAATGCCTGTAGCGTCTCGGTGAAGATCTCCTCTAGCTGCTGGGGATGGGGATCTAATTCGAGGCGCTGCTCGTCACCCCGGGCGAGAAGAAGCAAGTTACCTGAGAGGCGCGAGAGTTGCGCGACGCGCTTGGAGATGACCTCGAAAGAATCCGTGAGTTGAGGACCCACCTCGTCGGAGAGGCGAGCCACGTCGATCTCAGCTTGGATGGTGGCGAGGGGGGTGCGAAGTTCATGACTCGCGGCCGCAACGAAGCTCCGCTGGTGGGCGATTCCGATGGAGATGCGATCGAGCATGGAGTTCAAGGTGGTGCCGAGGTGTTCGAGTTCATCCCGGGTATGAGGCACTGCGAGGCGGCGATTCTGCCCCCAGGCCGAGATCTCCTCTGCTTCTAAGCAAAACTGGTCGACCGGGGATAAAGCCCGTTTCGCCAAGAGGTAACCGCCGAGGGTCGCAATGGCTACCACGAGGAGCCCACCGATGAGCAGACTGGTCCGCAAGCTCAAGATCGCCTTCTGATACTCATCCAGTGAGGCACCAACCAGGACTACTTTGCCCGGGAATCCCGGTACCGGCTTGGCGAGGATGAGATAGGGTGCGCTCCAAGCCCTTCGCCTCGCTTGTACGAAGATTGCCCCGTGCCGGGCCCGCGATAGCGTGGAGGGATCAAGGAGGTTATTCGCCCCTGCGGTCTCGGTGGTAAGGCTGAGGTTCCCCGTCGCGCCGATTATCTGGATCACGCTCTGATCCCGTTTGGGCTGGTTGTTCTGAATGCCGGCCTGCAGCGGTAAGCGACCGGCACCAAGGTCAGCTATCACGCGCTCTGCGCTTCGGCGCAGCGCGTCATGAAGGGTTCCGGTAATTCCAGAAGCAAGGCTCGCCTCAAGCGAAACTCCCCCAATCGTTACGATCAGAACCGTGGCAATCGCCACGATCATGGCGAGTCGGATTCGAAGTGGCATGAGTGGCTAGCTAACGCTGGCCCGGAGGCGGTACCCGACGCGGCGAACCGTTTCGATGTCACACCTGCCGAAGGGGCGGTCGATCTTTTTGCGCAGGTGGGCGATGTACTGGTCCACCAAGTTCTCTGAAACCTCTCCCTCTTCGCTCCATACCGCTTTGCCGATAGTGCTCCTGGTGACTACCAACCCTTCTCGTTTTAGGAAGAACTCCAGGATCTGGGACTCTCGGTGGGTGAGGTTTAGCTCGGCCTCGCCTCGCCAGCATTGACGCGTAACAATGTCAAGGCGGAGATCTCCAGCTTGCAGGACCCCCGATTGCAGGTTCCCGCGTCGAACGATGGCGCGCAGGCGCAGCGTCAGTTCCTCAAGACTGAAGGGCTTGACGAGGTAGTCATCGGCTCCGCAACCGAATCCCTCGAGACGGTCTTCTAGCTCGCCAAGCGCGGTAGTCATCACCACTGGTACCCAGCACCCTGCGGCCCTCAATCGTCGGCAAATCTCGCGACCATCGATGCCGGGGAGGAGAAGATCGAGCACCAGGGCATCGAAGCGATGATCGGTCTCGAGGAGACATCGCAGTGTCTCCTCGCCGTCGCCAAGGAGCACCACTCGATAGCCCAGGAATCTGAGATAGCGCCGTGTTGCTGAAGCGAAGGCTTCATCATCCTCTGCGATAAGGACGCTCCCTTGCGAGATGTCGGGCTTGCTGCGACTCATGCGCACCACTCCTCAAGCATGATCACGGGCCCCTTCGGGCGCGACACGCGAGCTGCTAAGGCCTTGAGAATCCAGCTTTGCGCGCCCTTGCCCGGATGCCAGCGAGTCAAGGGCCATTGCGGCCCTGGCGGCCCCTTTTCGGGGGCGAAGCGAAAGAAAACTACAACTCACTTGCGCCCGCCATATAGCTGTTCGCCTGGCTCTGGAGGCTCTGCAAGGCCGATGAGACGCTTTGCTTGTTGGTCACCGCGTTGAAAAATGCTGAGTCAAGCACGGCTTGAACCTCATTGTAACTGTCACTTACCGGGCGCGCGACGGTGCTTGGCGACGAGACGGCTGAAATCGAGGCAGCGAGGCCAACGTGGGAAGCCAAAAACGACGCTGGGATCGCGCCGGCTCCGGCGGTGGTCTCCGGGGCGTATCCGGTGTGTTCACTCCAGTAGACCTGCTGGGGGGAGGAAAGGAACCACTGAACAAAAGTAAATGCCGCTTCGTCCTGTGCTTTGCTGTGTCCTTTGGGCAACACGAAGCCGAGACCTTGGGCAAGGTTGGCTGGCTTGCCGGTGGACCCCGCGGGCTCGAGAAATGCCCCGACGTTGAACTTGCCGCCAACGGCGTCGAGGACTTTTTGATAGCCGGCGGAAGTCCCGTCGATCATGGCCATCTTTCCAGCGGCAAGATCGGCTCTCAGCGTCGATCCATGGTGGAACTGGAGTTCGTTGGCGAGATAGAGAGAGCGGAAGTATGAGAAGGTGGACACCGCAGCCGGGGAATTGAAGTCGACCGAGTGACCCACGGAGTTACTGTGTGCCAGAAGAGTTCCGCCATTACTGAGAAAAGTCGGCAGGATATGCGCGGAGGAGTCCTTCCATCCAATCGGTATCACTCCTCCCAGAGATGCGATCTTGCTCGCATCTGCTGCGAGCTGGACGTCAGTACGTGGAACAGAGGTAATACCCGCTTTTTGGAAGAGGGATTCGTTGTAGAAGACCTCGGAAACTTTGACGTCGGCCATGATCCGGTAGTGCTGGGCCCCAACTTCTCCATTGCGCCAGACCACTGGGAAGAGGTTCGACTGGTTGAGAACCGTGCTTTTGGCCATGTAGGGGTTCCAGGAGAGAAGTGCGCCGGCCTTGACGAGCTTTCCGTCGTAGTGGCTGATCTCAGCCAGCGTGGGTGGATCCCCCGCCGCCACCGCGGCGATGAGCTTTGTGGAAGCTTTGGTAACCACGATGGTGACGTGCACACCTGGATGCGAGGCGTTGAATTTATCTACCAGCGCCGTCATAGCACCGCCGACGGGTCCACCATTGTGTGACTCCCAGAGATGGATGCTCACCGGCTTGGTGATTGCCGCGGCGTTTGCCGAAGTCACCGCGGATTGAGACCCGCAAGCCCCAAGGAGTACCGCGGATGCGGCACCCATCCCGGCCACGAGTCTCTTGCGCTTGGCCCTTGACCGTCGGGTCGGCTGCGATAGCTTCTTTGAGGTCGAACTAGCTGAACTGGCGCAAAAGGAGGATGAGGATGAGGGAGCGAGGTTGGATATGGTGCTATCGGATGACATGGTGATCGAATTGTCCCTTCGGAGTCATGGTGGTGATGAAAGAGTTGCTAGATGCGCTAACTTGCCGATAATAAAGGAGGTCGGATATGGGCGTTGGACGTTGAGAGGGTCTAGGAGTTAACGCCGGCATCACGTCCCGCTACGCCGGCTACCAGGTGCCGTTGGAAGACTAGAAAGAGAATCACAATCGGGGAGAGGCCGAGAACTACCGCCGAAGTAAGTTTGCGCCAGTTCGCCTCGTAGGTTTGCATGTAGTGGCTCAGTGCGATCTCGATCGGTTGTATCGCATGCGAGGAAGTCATGATCAGGGGCCATTGGAACTGATTCCAAGAGGAGATGAAGGTAAGCAGAGCCACGGTGACCACGGCCGGGCGCGAGAGTGGAAGCGCAACCTTGCGAATGTAGGCGAGGTGGCTTACCCCAGCGATTCGTGCCGCTTCGGCATACTCGCGCGGCAGTGTCTTGAAGAACTGTCGAAAAAGAATGATCCCGAAAGTGCTGGCGCCGAATGGAAGTATCTGAATCACATAGGAGTTGAGCAAGTGAAGATGGAGCGCTTCGGCATATTGGGGAATCAATAACGCTTGGGTGGGAAGCATCATCACCCCCAGTACCAAGAAGAAGAAGAAGCCCGCCCCGCGGAAGCGAAGCTCGGCGAGCGCGTAACCGGCCATCGCCGACGAAGCAATGACGAGAAAGACCGTGGTCACCGAAATGAGTACGGTATTGAGCATGTATCGCAGCCAGGCCGTATGGGTAACCACGAAGGTGAAGGCGTCGGTATGAAACGACGGTATGAAGTTCGGTGGAATGGCGTAGACGCCACCGTGGCTCGAGAACGCCGTAACGACGATCCAATAGAGGGGAAATGCAAACAGTACCGCGATGGCGACGACCGCCGCCCAGCGGAAGGTTTTGATGGCGAGGCGAGCGCTTAGCGACCTTGGGGCCCGAGCCCAGGGTGGCGCTGCAGCGGCACTAGGAGCTTGTCGAGTCTGAGTCATCGGTAGAACACCACCCGGCTCGAGATGCGTTTCTGGATAATGGTCAGCAACAAGATGATGGTAAAAAGCACCAGACTCATCGCAGCGGCGAGGCTGAAGTGGTCGTAGATAAATGCCGTCTGGTAGATGAGGAGGGCGTCTGTCGTGGTCGAAAAAGCCGGCCCCCCCGCTCCTCCATGCGGTCCTCCCGTCATGGTGTAGACCTGAGAGAACGCCTGCCAACTGCTCACAGTTGCCAGAATGACCACGAAGAAGGTCGTCGGCGAGAGCAGCGGCAAGATGATGCGACGAAAGATGCGCCCCCGCTTTGCGCCGTCGAGGCGCGCCACCTCGACAAGCTCTTTTGGCACGTTGGCAAGGCCTGCCAAGAAGATGATCACATAGAGCCCGAGAGAGTGCCAGAGAGTGTCGATCATCACGGCCGGCAGCGCCCAATGGACGCTCTCGAGCCAGCCGAGAGCCCGAAGGTGCAGGAGGTGAAGGAGATAGTTTGCCAGGCCGAACTGGGGGTTGAAGATCCAGATCCAGATGATCGAAGTCGCCACCACTGGCGTGACGTGAGGAAGAAAGACCGCCGCGCGCCAAATTCCCCCTCTGCGGGCGGTCACAGCTTCTTTGAGGACCAAGGCGATACCCAATGCCAGCAAGACCGTCGCCGGGATCATCACCAGGGTGTAGTAGCCCGAGGTAACGAGAGACTTTACAAAGAGCGGCTGGTGGATCAATGTTCGAAAGTTTGCCAGTCCCACGAACTTGGTCGCCGAAGTCAAGATCCCCCAATGGAAGAAGGAGATGTAGATGAGGAAGATCGCCGGGAGGTAGAAAAAGATCACAAATACCGCGAGGGATGGAAAGAGAAGCCCGTAGGCGACGAGGCGGTCCTGGGCGCCGCGAATTCGACTTAGCAGGGACCGACGCGCTTGGGGGTAACGCGCGCTTGGGGGCAACGGCGACCTTGGCGTGGGGATAGGCGCAGTTCCAACTTGGATGCTCATGCGATAGCTCGCTTCAGATCGCCATTATCCGATGTGGCACCCCGGTGAAAGTGCGGGGCGAAATCGCCCTTGGGAGTCTTGGCATCTTGGATGGCGGCTCTCATGCGGTCACCGCGATGCGCGCATGGCGATCGATCGCTTCTCCAGTGGCGGCGGCAAAGAGGTGCGTGCGCTTTAGCGGCGCGCTAAGGCGGATGTAGTCGCCGCGTAGCAGCTTTGACTCAGAGTCGAGCCGCGCTACCAGGGTCGAGGGGGCGACAGATTGGCGCGCATCCCCCATGGAGCAGTGGGCGACAAGATGCGAGCCAAGCCGTTCGAGGAGTTCGATCTTGCAATCGATGGTGAGACCAAATGCCTCCCGACCCGTTGAGGCAAAGAGGTGTTCGGGGCGTACGCCGACGGTAATCGACGTTCCGATCTCATCGAGCACTCGGGCGATCTCTCCCGTGAGGTGAACTCCGCTGGCACGGTAGCTGCCTTCGTTAGTGCGCTGCCAGGGTAGGGTCCAGAGGTTCATTCCCGGCATGCCGACGAAGTTGGCCACAAATGCGTTGGCGGGCCGTTCATAGATCTCCGTCGGTGATCCCATTTGGCAGACGCTCCCGTTGTTCATAACGACGATGCGGTCGGCCAAGGTCAGGGCCTCACCTTGGTCGTGGGTGACATAGATGGTGGTAACGGGGTGGCGCTGGTGGAGCTGAGCTAGCTCCATGCGCATGCGTTCCCTAAGATTTGCGTCAAGATTGGAGAGCGGCTCATCCATGAGGAAGACGTCCGGATTTCGCACCAGGGCTCTACCGAGGGCGACCCTCTGTCGCTGACCGCCGGAGAGTTGGCGCGGACGCTGGGTTAGCAGGGGGCTGATTTCGAGGAGTTCCGCGGTGTCTTGAACGCGCTTGGAAACCCAGCCGCGGCGTTCGCGTCTCGGATGATGGGATGACCGCGAGCGGAGTCCAAAGGCAAGGTTGTCGAAGACGGTCATGTGGGGGTATAGGGCATAATTCTGGAAGACCATGCCAACATTTCTGCGATCCGGCGGCTCGGCATTCATGAGATGTCCGTCGAAATAGAGTTCCCCTGAGGAGATGCTTTCAAGCCCGGCGATCATCCGCAAGGTGGAGGTCTTGCCACATCCCGACGGTCCGAGGAGAACTACGAACTCGCCTTCCTCCACGCTAAAGTCCACTTCCCGGACTACAGTCTCGGTGCCGAAACTCTTGGTCAGCCCCACTAATTGCAACCTTGACATCTGTGCTACCCCTTCGGTTTTGCGGACCTCTTACGTTGCTTTGCTCGATGTCGCGTTTAGCGATATCAACTGCAACGCGGAAACTCGCGCCGTCTCTGTGGATTTATCCGACAACTCGACGGTA